>DVGP01000112.1 GCA_018712665.1 Candidatus Pelethomonas intestinigallinarum
GTCCCTTCTCATCATTTTTTCTGTTCCCAAGCATAACATATTTCTAACTATTTGTACAGAAAAGAATCCTATCGGTGAGACAAAACCATCCCGCCCTACTCCCCGCGCTCTCAAAGCACAAAAGCCCCGCCCCGCCTGTCGGCGGGACGGGGTTCCATCGTACTCAATATTTCTCAGCTGTACTGCCGCACCACGGCGGTGACCTTCCCCAGCACCTGGGCCTCCCGGCCGTCAATAGGCTGGTAGGCGTCGTTCTCCGGCAGGAGCCAGATCTCGCCGTTCTGGCGCTTCAGGCGCTTCACCGTGGCCTCGTCCCCCAGCAGCGCCACCACAATCTCGCCGTTCACGGCGGTGGGCTGGCGGCGGACCACCACCAGGTCCCCAGGGAGAATGCCCGCGTTGAGCATGGACTCGCCCCGGACCCGGAGGGCGAAGAACTCCTCCGCCCGGCCCCCGCAGTCGAAGGTCAGATAGTCGTCGATGCACTCCTGGGCCAGAATGGGCGCGCCGGCGGCCACGTCGCCCAGAATGGGGATTTTGTCCCCTCGGGGCGCGTCGTCCCGGTCCTGGGGACCGGTGAGGACGATGGCTCGGCCCTTGCCGTCCCCCTTCTCGATGAGGCCCCGCTCCTGAAGGCGTTTGAGGTGGAAGTGGACCGTGGAGGGGGACTTCAGCCCCACCGCCTGGCAGATCTCCCGGACGGAGGGGGCGTACCCCTGCTGGGGGATCACGGTCTGGAGATATTCATAGATCCGGTCCGTCATCTGGGTCTTTTTCGGCATAGGCTCTCCTCCCCGGCACCGGTCCTTCCGGCCTTAATTTTAGGATAGTATACCACAGCTGCCCGGGAAATGCAACGCCTGTTCGCTTATTTTTTGTAATTTTCCCAGTAGTCCTGGAGAAAATCCCCGGGAAAAACGCTTTCGCTCTTGCAATCAGGGACAGGGTGTGGTATGATAAATACCTGCGAAGCGGCGCTCCGCGCGGCTTGCCGCGCTTTTATCATGACTTTGGAGGTATGTATCTACTATGGACGCTCTCGTTATCGTCATCACTGTCCTGCAGCTCCTGTGCGGCCTGGCCGTGATCCTGGCCGTGCTGTTCCAGTCCGGCAAGAGTGCCGGCCTGTCCGGCACCATCGGCGGCGTGGCCGACACCTTTATGGCCAAGGGCAAGGCCAAGAGCTTCGACGCCAAGCTGGCCCGGGCCACCAAGTGGATCGGCGCCGTGTTCATCGTCCTGACCCTGGTGCTGAACATCCTGCACTGATCATAAGCGGTCGACAAGCGCCGCCCCGGTATCGGGGCGGCGCTCTTTTCCTTCTCAGGAGATCTTTCGGGTCTTCTCCGGCGAGGCGTACAGCACCCCCGTCTGGGGCGCCACGCCGTTGATTCGGAAAAGCTGCTCCACGGTGACGAAGGTGTATCCCTCCGCCGCCAGCCGGTCCACGATCTCCAGGGCGGCCTCCACGCTGGTGGGATAGAAGTCGTGGAGAAGGACCACGTCCCCCGACTCCACCTTGGACACCACCGCCTCCGCTACCCGGTCGCTGTCCAGGATGCGCCAGTCCTCCGGGTCCACAGTCCAGTAGACCATGGGGGTGTCCACCAGAGCCGCCCGGGAGCTGTCGATGAGCCCGTAGGGGGGCCGCAGCCAGAACTCCCGCTCCCCCACCAGGTGCTCCAGCACCACCTCCGTCTTTTGGATCTCCTCCACCACGGCGTCCGGGTCCAGGTCCTGAAGGGCCACATGGGAGTAGGTGTGGTTGCCGATCTGGTGGCCGTCCGCCGCCATGCGGCAGATCAGGTCCTCGTTCCCCTCCACCTGCCGGCCGATGACAAAGAAGGTGGCCACCACCCCCCGTTTCGCCAGGCCGTCCAGCAGTGGCCCGGTGGTGTTGTACCGGGGCCCGTCGTCAAAGGTCAGGGCCACGTACTTGGGTTTTTCCACCTCCACCTGGGCCTCGCCGACGGTCTCCACCGCCTCCGGCTGCCGGACCTGGCCGCAGCCGGAGGCTCCCAGCGCCAGTCCCAGCGCCAGCAGGCCGCAGTATATCCGCTTCATCTCGCCTCATCCTTTCCCTGTCGTGCTTCCTAGTATGCCCCGGGAAAGGAGAAAGCTTTCAGGCGATCAGGCGGGGTTCAGGGAGAATGGGTCCTTCCGTCTCAGTAGTACGCCACCAGCAGGTCCACCACCGTGCCGTAGCTCTGGATGCCGTCGGTCTGGCCGTAGCTGCGGAGGGTGGTGTCGTAGATCTGCTGGCTCACCTGGGCGGTGAGCCCCTCGAACTGGTCCCAGTAGGCGCTGTGGTAGCGGAGATCCGCCACCACCTCCTCCGGCAGCAGGGCGTAGACCTGCTCCCACCGGTCCCGGTCCGCCCGGTAGAGGGCGTTGCCCAGGTGGATGTAGCCCATGAGGTAGCCGGAGTACTGGTACACCGGGCTGTCGCTGGCGGTGGAGGCGGCGATGGCCAGGAAGTTGCACTCCTGCTCCGAGGCAATGCCCCGCTGGTGGGCCAGCTCGTGGGCGATGGTGGCGGGCAGAAGGCAGGCGGGGCTGTCCACGTTCAGGTTGGACTCCCCGGTGTAGGGGCTGTAGAAGCCGGTGAAGTTCATGGCGGAGAAGAGCCGGGAGAAGAACATCTTCTTCGGCACCCGGTCCTCCCGGGCCAGGAAGGGAAACTCCTGGGAGATGTTTTCGTAGACGGCGGTGCTCTCCGCGAAGATGTCGTCCCGGTCCACGGCGAACACGCCGTTCTCGTCCCGCTCCACCTGGTCCGCCAGCTCTCCCACGTTCTCCGCGAAGTAGGTGGCCACCCGCTCCAGCTCCTCCACCGTCACCGGCTGGGCGTAGATCCCGCTCTTCTCCTGGAAGCCGTCGGCGTAGTAGTTGACCCCCCACAGCACACAGGTGATCCCCCACACAGTAAAGCACAGGCAGGCAAGGCCCAGCAGTCCGCCGTAGGCGGTGTGGCCCCGCTCAGGCCGGGTCCGCAGCCGGTGGATCAGCACTGCCACCCAGGCGATCACCACCAGGATGAAGGCCACATAGAACCACTCCACCACGGAGAAGGGGAAGAGGTACCAGAACCGGGCGTAGCCGTCCTTGATGACCTGGGTCGCGGCGGAGACGGCGTTGGCCGCCTCCCGGCTGCTGATGGCCCAGCCGTAGAACAGGAAAAGGGCGATCACCGCCGCCGCCCAGATATGTACCCCCCGGTGCCGCTTGAAAAACTCCCTCACGGCCCATCCCCCTTTCTGACAAATTTTTCATATCACATTCAGTATAACGCTTTGGCGCGGATTTGCCAAGCGGTCATTTTTTCCAGATTTTATCTCTCCGCAGGTCCCCTTCTTTCCCCAATCCCAACTCGATATTCGATTGCATTCCTTTTTTGGCTATGCTATACTGTGTCCGTAGATTTTTTATCAAACTTTTTTCGATCTGTGAGGTTCCTTTCGGCTATGGCAAACACCCTCCTATTTATCGTCAATCCCCGGGCAGGCCGCACCCGCTCCACCGCCCCCCTCTTTGACGCCGTGGCCCACTTCTGCGCCTCCGGCTATCTGGTGGACCTGCGGCTGACCCAGGCCCGGGAGGACGCTACCCGCCTGGCCCGGGAGCTGGGCGGGAAGTTCGACGCCGTGGTCTGCTGCGGCGGCGACGGCACACTCAACGAGACGGTCACGGGGTTGATGGACCTGCCAAGCCCGCCGCCCCTGGGCTACATCCCCGCGGGCAGCACCAACGACTTCGCCGCCAGCCTCCATCTGCCGGATCAGCCCCTGGAGGCCGCCAGGGTCATCACCGCCAGCGGCGGGCGGCCCTTGGACGTGGGCAGCTTCAACGGCCGGCCCTTCATCTACGTGGCCTCCTTCGGCGCCTTTACCCGGGCCTCCTACAGCGCCCCCCAGAACGTGAAGAACGACCTGGGCCATCTGGCCTACATCCTGGAGGGGGTGAAGGACCTGTCCACCCTGCGGCCCTACCGGGCCTCCGTGGCCACGGAGGAGGAGTGCTTCGACGGGGAGTTCCTCTTCGGGGCCGTCACCAACGCCACCTCCGTGGGCGGGCTGGTGAAGCTGAAGGAGGATCAGGTGTGCCTAGACGACGGGCTTTTCGAGCTGCTGCTGATCCCCAATCCCAAGTCCATCGCGGACCTCCAGGGCCTGGCCCGCAGCCTGCTGCTCCAGGACTTCACCGGCGGCGGGGTCATCTTCCGCCACGTCCACACCCTGACCGTTCAGACCCCCGAGGACCTGCCCTGGGCCCTGGACGGGGAGTTCGATCCCGGCGGCGCCCAGGTGGAGATCCACAACCTCCACCGCCGCCTGACCTTTCTGATCTGACCAGGGTACCGCCGGGGTTCCACCCCAGCCCCCGCCGGGGCGCCGCCCCGGTCCCCGCCCGCTTTTTTGAAAAAAAGCGGGGCAAAAAACTTTTGTGTGCGAAGCATACGCTTCGTTCTGTCTCATCTCGCTGCAGATCCGGCGGGAGATGGCCCATGTCATCTCCCGCCGGACTTCATTCGCTATGCGCAGCAATTTTTAATTTCTATTTTGCAATTTATAATTGACATTTAGAAAATTATAGTGTATATTCTAGCCATCGGCAGGAAAGGAGGACTTTGGTGAAAAACAAAAAGCTCAAGCTGGCCCGCGTGGAGCGGGATCTGAGCCAGGAGGACCTGGCCAACCTGGTGGGCGTCACCCGGCAGACCATCGGGCTCATCGAGGCCGGCAACTACAACCCCACCCTGCGGCTGTGCGTCGCCATATGCAGGGCCCTGGGGAAAACATTGGACGATTTATTTTGGGAGGAAACGGAATGAACAGGCAAAAAATCACAGACGAGCGGGTGGTCCGCCTCAATCAGAAGGTCCAGAGCGAGGGCTTCCAGGCGGCGCTGCTGTTGGCGGCGGCCTCCGCCACGGTCAAGACCTACGTGTTTGACATGGGCCCTCGGGACATTGCCGCCGAGCTGATCATCATTTTGGGGTCCCTGTGCTACGTAGCGGTACGGAGCGCCCTACTGGGCCACGGTTTCATGGACAGCTCCCGGTGGGGAAAGGTTTTGACCGCCGCGGCCGTGGTGGGACTGAGTCTGGCGGTGTGCGTCAGCAGCGGCATACGGAACTACGCCCAGTACGGCCAGCGGTACGACGGTGTGCTGGACGGGGCGTTCCTGGCCGTCCTGGCGGTCAGCTTCCTCTCCTCGGTCATATCCCTCTCCGCTGTCCTGGCCCTGCTCCACGGCCTCAGCCG
>DVGP01000113.1 GCA_018712665.1 Candidatus Pelethomonas intestinigallinarum
GGTGCCTGGAGATCAACACCCTGCCGGGGATGACCCCCGCCAGCCTCCTGCCCAAGGAGGCCGCCGCCGCGGGTCTGAACTACGAGGCGCTGTGCCAGGAGATCCTGGAGCTGTCCCTGGCGGGGCGGTGAATCTATGGATTTCTATGGGGCCTTCGGCCCCACACCCCGAGTTACTTTTTGCTCGTGCAAAAAGTAACCAAAAACACGCATAGGGGGCAAGTATGCCCCCTATGTACCCTCATGCTGGTTTTGTATCGCCGCGGCTGCGGTATAACTTCCGATAGTGCCTGCCGCCGCGCCGGTCATCTTTTGCCTCTGACCGACAAACTGGCCCTTCGGCCTCCACCCCTTGCGGGGATCAGTTTCGAGATGTTTCATCCGGCGTAAATGTTCTTTGCGTCTTACACAGAATGTTTCGTTTAATGCCCTTAGAAACATGCCTCCCTTTAAGAGGCCGGCAGGCGAAGTTTCGTCGTTCACCAAACCACAGATCAGATGACTAAAAACCTGATTCGGTGCAAAGATATTTCAAGTCTGATAAAGACCGGTTAAGGCAAAAATCGGGGACCGGGGTGTCCCCGGCGCCTTTTTGGTGACTTTTTCGGCGTCGAAAAAGTCACTCGCCCCGGGGGGCGAAACTCCCCATCCCCGGGGCGTGGGGGCGGGCAGCCCCCACAAAACCATGGGTGTGGGGGCCGCAGCCCCCATATAATACGACCAGCAGCGCAGCACACTCTTTGAATAGTAAGGAGAAAAACTATGATTCCAATGACGACCGCCCAAATTCGTGACGCGGTGGCCGGCGTCCTCCACGGGGACGAGGCCCTGACCGTCACCGGCGTTTCCACCGACAGCCGGCAGATCAGCCCCGGCGACTGGTTCGTGCCCATTCTGGGCGAACGCTTTGACGGCCACGACTACATCGACAAGGCCCTGGAGGCTGGAGCGGTGGGCTGCTTCTGCGCCCGTCTGCCCCAGGCGCTGCGGCCTGACAAGGCCTACATTGAGGTGGCGGATACCAAGACGGCCCTGCGGGCCCTGGCCTCCTGGTACCGGGGGCAGTTTGACCTCCCCGTGGTCCAGGTCACCGGCAGCATGGGCAAGACCACCTTCAAGGAGCTGCTGGCGGGAATTTTGTCCCAGCGGTACAACACGCTGAAGACCCACGGGAACTTCAACGGCGACATCGGCACCCCCCTGCTCATGCTGGAGCTGGGGCCGGAGCACCAGGCGGCGGTGGTGGAGACCGGCATGGACGCCCTGGGCCAGATCCGGGCCCTGGGGGAGATGGTGCGCCCCGACGTGGCGGTCATCACCAATGTGGATGACGTCCACCTGGAGTACTTCAACAGCCGGGACGAGATCCTGCAGGCCAAGGCGGAGATCTTTGAGAATCTGCGCCCCGGCGGGCTGGCGGTGCTCAGCGGTGACGACGAGCGGCTGAACACCCTCCACCCCGCAAACTGCCAGCTCCTCCGCTGCGGCCTGTCCGAGGGCTGCGACGTCCGCGTGACGGACCTGGAGGACCTGGGGCTGGAGGGCCTGCGGTTCACGGTGGTGACGGCAAAGGGCCGCTATCCCCTGGCGCTTACGACCCCCGGGGTCCACATGGCGGGCCTGGTCTCCATGGCGGTGGCGGTGGCGGAGCACATGGGGCTGACGGCGGAGGAGATCCTCCGGGGCGTGGCCGCCTACCAGCCGGCGGACAACCGCCTGCGGGTAGAGCGCCTGGCCGGTGGCCGAATGATGATCAACGACAGCTACAACGCCAACCCCCGGTCCGTCAGCGCCGACCTCCGCATCCTGGCCCAGCACAAAGGCGGCAAGCGCATCGCCATGCTGGGGGACATGAAGGAGCTGGGCGTCGCCGCCCAGCCCGGCCACGAGTCCGTGGGGCGGCTGGTTGGCGAGCTGGGCATCGAGGTCCTGCTGGCGGTGGGCCCTCTGTGCCGGGAGTACATGGTCCCGGCGGCGAAGGCCGCCGGCTGCCCCGACGTGCGGTGGTATGAGAAGCGGGAGGACGTGAAGGACGACCTGCTGGCCCTCTTCGGCCCCGGCGACTGCGTGCTGCTGAAGGCCTCCCACTTCTTCGGCCGGTTCGACCTCATGGCGGACTTTTTAAGAGAATACACGTTCTGATCGGCCCCTTCGGGGGACAAACACAGAGGAGAAGAGAGAGAGTACAGATGCAGAAATTAGGATTTGGCATGATGCGCCTGCCCACGCCGGACCCCGGCCAGCAGGACAAGGTGGACATGGAGAAGGTGTGCGCCATGGTGGACACTTTCCTGGAGCGCGGCTTCACCTACTTCGACACCGCTTACATGTACCACGGCGGGGAGAGTGAGGCCATCGTCCGGGAGGCGGTGGTGAAGCGCCATCCCCGGGACAGCTTCACCATCGCGGACAAGATGCCCCTGGTGAACTTCAAGGCGGACAGCACCCCGGCGGACCAGGAGAAGGTGTTCTTCGGCCAGCTGGAGAAGTGCGGCGTGGACTACTTTGATTACTACCTGCTCCACAA
This sequence comes from Candidatus Pelethomonas intestinigallinarum, assembly GCA_018712665.1. Lineage (GTDB taxonomy): Bacteria > Bacillota > Clostridia > Oscillospirales > Oscillospiraceae > Pelethomonas > Pelethomonas intestinigallinarum. The sequence continues at coordinate 2,527 of DVGP01000113.1, forward strand.
CGTCAATGCGGAGACCTACGCCACCGCCCAGCGGTTGGACACCTTCGCCTTCCTCAAGGGACAGCGGGAGGCGGGGAAGCTGCGGCGCCTGGGCTTCTCCTACCACGACAAGGCGGAGCTGCTGGACCAGATCCTGACGGACCACCCGGAGGTGGAGTTCGTCCAGCTCCAGCTCAACTACTTAGACTGGGAGGATGAGCGCATCCAGTCCCGGAAGTGCTATGAGACCGTGGTCCGCCACGGGAAGAAAGTTGTGGTCATGGAGCCGGTGAAGGGCGGCCGTCTGGCCTCCGTTCCCCAGGAGGTGGCCGACGAGATGAAGGCCCTCCACCCCGACTGGTCCCCCGCCTCCTGGGCCATCCGCTTCGCCGCCAGCCAGGAGGCCGTGATGGTGGTCCTCAGCGGCATGTCCACCATGGAGCAGGTCCTGGACAACACCGGCTATATGCGGGACCCCGCCCCTCTCACCGGGGAGGAGAAGGCGGTCCTGACCCGGGCCGCCGCGGTCATCAGCGCCCTGCCCGCCGTGGCCTGCACCGCCTGCCGCTACTGCGTGGACGGCTGCCCCCGGAGCATCCCCATCCCCGACTACTTCGCCCTGTACAACCGGGACCAGCTGGTCCTCCGCCAGGGCGGTCAGCCGGACAAGGAGGAGTACCGCCGTCTGGCCCAGGGCCGGGGCCTGGCCTCCGCCTGCGTCAACTGCCGTCAGTGCGTCAACGCCTGCCCCCAGCACCTGCCGGTGGTGGACTGGCTGCGCCGGACGGCCAACCTCTATGAGAAGTAACGGGACGGCGCCGGAGCGCCACGCCCTGACGGTCATCGCCCGCATCCACAGCGACTTCTCCGAAAAGTTCGGCATTCCCCGGCAGAGCGGCCTGGTGGAGGGTCTGCGGGCTCGTATCGTCTTTGAACCGGAATTCCGGGACCCGGAGGCCGTCCGGGGGCTGGAGGAGTTCTCCCACATCTGGCTCATCTGGCAGTTCTCCCAGGCGGTGCGGGAGGGCTGGTCCCCCACGGTGCGGCCGCCCCGGCTGGGGGGCAACAAGCGCCTGGGGGTCTTCGCCACCCGCTCCCCCTTCCGGCCCAACGCCCTGGGCCTCTCCGCCGTAAGGCTGGAGGGGATCGAGCAGGACCCCGGGCTTGGCCCGGTCCTCCTTGTGGCGGGGGCGGACCTGCTGGACGGAACCCCCATCTACGACATCAAGCCCTACGTCCCCTACGCCGACGCCCACCCGGAGGCGTCGGGGGGCTTCGCGGACCGGATCGAACGCCGCCGGCTGACTGTGGATTTCCCGCCCCACCTGCTGGAGCGGGTGCCGGAGGACAAGCGGGAGGGCCTCACCGGCGTGCTGGCCCAGGACCCCCGGCCCGCCTACCAGGCGGACCCGGAGCGGGTCTACGGCATGGCCTTCGCCGGACTGGAGGTCCGCTTCACCGTGGAAGGGGAGCGCCTCACTGTTCAGGATGTGAACCCGGCGGGAAACACAGCCGGTGAAAATCGGAAATCATAACAAGAACGCCGGCGGATACCGCCGGCGTTCTTGTATCTGTTGACAGGTGTCCACGAATCAGCAGACACCGCCCTTTGGGCGTGTTTTTGGAAAACGAACACGGCTGGCTCTCCCCTCCATCGTCCGCCGAATTGATAATTTATTCACAAAATATTGCAAATAAATTCAGCTTCGGCAAAAAATTTTCTGCTTGACAAACAGGCGCTTAGGGCGTATGATGCGACCATATTTTTAATTGAATCCGACAGCGGCGATGATGGAGAGAAGTACCTGGGAAACTCACCCACAGTGAGCGGGGGACAGTGGAAACCCCGCGGCGGAGCCCCAGGGAATAACACCCCGGAGCCTTGACCCGAACCGCTTCGCGCAGTAGGGAAGACGGGAGCGGCCCGTTACAGCCGCCAGGCTTGTTAGAGCTGAAGTGACCGCGCACAGCGGTAAATTAGGTGGCACCACGGATTCCGGCGATTCGTCCTAAAATTTTATTTTTAGAGACGCCGGTTCATTCGGAGGTGCTTTTTATGTGCGCGATCATGGGGTATACCGCGAAGGACATTCCAATGGAGACGCTGCGCGGAGCGTTTGAGCGGACCAAGTCCCGGGGGCCCGACGACACCCGGGTGCTGGAGCTGCCCTCCGGGGTCCTGCTGTTCCACCGTCTGGCCATCATGGGGCCGGAGCCCGCCGGGATGCAGCCCTTCACCTCCCCCGACGGCAGCGCCGTGGTGTGCAACGGCGAGCTCTACGGCTTCCGTAGGGCCAAGCGGGAATTGGAGAGGAAAGGGTACGTGTTCCACAGCGGGTCCGACTGCGAGCTGCTGCTGCCCTTGTGGCGGGAGCGCGGGGTGGAGATGTTCCGGGAGCTGGACGCGGAGTTCGCTCTGGTGC
>DVGP01000114.1 GCA_018712665.1 Candidatus Pelethomonas intestinigallinarum
GGCAATCTCCACATAGCCGTACCGCTTGTGGCACTGCCGCCAGTAGTCCAGCAGGGTGTTTTTCAGCACCATGCCCTTGGGCAGGAAGAAGGGGAAGCCCGGACCCTCTTCCGCCATCATGAACAATCCCAGCTCCTTGCCCAGCTTCCGGTGGTCCCGGCGCTTGGCCTCCTCCAGCCGCTCCAGGTAGGCGTCCAGCTCCTCCTTCTTGGGGAAGGCCACGCCGTAGACCCGCTGGAGGGTCTGGCGGTTGGAGTCGCCCCGCCAGTAGGCGGCGTTGCAGGCGGTGAGCTTGATGGCGTTGCCCTTGATCCGGCCGGTGGAGTCCACGTGGGGGCCGGCGCACAGGTCCACAAACTCGCCCTGCTTGTAGAAGCTGATGACCGCGTCCTCCGGCAGATCGTTGATGAGCTCCACCTTGTAGGGCTCGCCCTTCTCCTCCATGAAGCGGATGGCCTCCTCCCGGGGCAGCTCGAACCGCTCCAGCTTCAGCTTCTCCTTGCAGATCTTCCGCATCTCCGCCTCCAGCTCCTCCAGCTCCTTCTCGGAGAAGGGCTCGGGGGTGTCGAAGTCGTAGTAGAAGCCGTTGTCGATGGCCGGGCCGATGGCCAGCTTCACCTCCGGGTGGAGCCGCTTCATGGCCTGGGCCAGCACGTGGGCGCAGGTATGCCAGTAGGTTTTCCGGTACTCCTCGTTCTCAAAGGTATACTGCTTGTTTTCTTCCGCCATTTTGATTGCCTCCTGTTGAATTTTGTCGGGGCAAAACAAAAAAACGCTTCACCCCTGATCGTTCAGGGGTGAAGCGATTATGCTCCACGGTTCCACCCTGCTTGCGGCCGGAAGGGCCGCCGCTTTGTGTCCCTCTGTAATGGGAGGGTCCCATCCCGGTCATCCCGGGCCGCTCGGGAGTGGTACCGCCCGCCGTCTGCCGTAAAGCCCTTTCACCTGTCGGGCCTCTCTCTGCACGGAGAGCTGCGGGCTCTTCTCCGTCATCGCTGTTTTTTCACGGGTACTATACCACCGAGCAGTAAAATTGTCAATGAAAATTTCCGGCACAGCGCCGCCTAAATCTAAATGATAACCATTTCCCTTTTCTCGCACGTTGGTAAAAGAAAGCGCACCGATTTTTAAAGTCTGTGCGCTTTCTTGTGCGCTTTTGGAAAGCTTCACTATGCCATTTCTGCCGTGAAAGTTCAAAAAAGGCTTGAAATCTTGCGATTTCAAGTCTTTTGGGCAGGGACGGATAAAATCGACATTTTAGTGGAGAAAAATGCCGCCCGCAGGGCGGCCTACCAACTGCGAGCCCAGCGCAGCGGGTCGCAGTTGGAAAGGAGGAGCAGCGGCGTGAGCGCGCTCTGACTTTTAAAAAAAGTCGGAGCAAGCGATACACAGCTTGCTCCGACGTGGTCCGAGTGACTGGATTCGAACCAGCGGCCTCTTGAACCCCATTCAAGCGCGATACCAAACTTCGCCACACCCGGATATGTCTTATCTTGTTGCCAGCTTAAGTATGATAGCACACTTCCCCCAAACATGCAAGCCTTTTTTTCATTTTTCCGGAAAATTTTTGTCCGCCGTCAGAGGGCCCCAATTTCCGCCGGAGGAAGCGGCGGGCCAGCCCGCGAAACCCCCGCGGGCCAGCGGCATCCGCCGCCTGACCCGCGGGGGTTCACTTGCTGTTTTCTCAACGCGTCTTCCCTCCAGGCTTTCGCCGCCGGGTACGTCACCTCCGGCTGGGAAAGGGGAAGATCACTTGGCGTACTCGACCACCTTGGTCTCCCGGATCACGTGGACCTTGATCTGGCCGGGGTACTCCAGCTCGTTCTCGATGCGGTTGGCCAACTCCCGAGCCAGAATGACCATCTGATCCTCGCTGACCTGCTCGGGCTTGACCATGACGCGGACCTCCCGGCCGGCCTGAATGGCGTAGGACTTCTCCACACCGGGGTAGGTGCCGGTGATCTCCTCCAGCTTCTCCAGGCGCTTGATATAGTTCTCCAGGTTCTCCCGCCGGGCGCCGGGGCGGGCGGCGGAAACCGCGTCGGCGGCCTGGACCAGGCAGGCCTCCAGGGTCCTGCACTCCACGTCCCCGTGGTGGGCCTGGATGGCGTTGAGCACATCCTCCTTCTCCCGGTACTTCCGGCAGAACTCCACACCCAGATTCACGTGGGTGCCCTCGAACTCGTGGTCCAGAGCCTTGCCGATGTCGTGGAGCAGACCGGCCCGCTTGGCCATGTTCACGTCCACCCCCAGCTCCGAGGCCATGAGGCCGGCGATGTGGCTGACCTCAATGGAGTGCTGGAGGACGTTCTGGCCGTAGCTGGTGCGGTAGTGGAGCCGGCCCAGCATCTTCTGGACCTCCGGGTGGAGGCCCCGGACGCCAGTCTCCAGCGCGGCGCGCTCGCCCTCGCTCTTGATGACGGCGTCCACCTCCCGGCGGGCCTTCTCCACCATCTCCTCGATGTGGGTGGGGTGGATGCGGCCGTCGGCGATGAGCTTCTCCAGAGCCACCCGGGCCACCTCCCGGCGGACGGGCTCAAAGCAGGAGACGGTAATGGCCTCCGGCGTGTCGTCGATGATCAGGTCCACGCCGGTGAGGGTCTCGATGGTGCGGATGTTGCGGCCCTCCCGGCCGATGATGCGGCCCTTCATCTCGTCGTTGGGCAGGGGGACGACGCTGACGGTGACCTCGGCCACGTGGTCCGCGGCGCAGCGCTGGATGGCGGTGGCCACGATCTCCCGGGCCTTCTGGTCCGCCTCCTCCTTGGCGCGCTGCTCGATCTCCTTGATCTTCATCGCCGCCTCGTGGGTCACCTGGGACTCCACCTGAGCGATGAGGTAGTTCTTCGCCTCCTCGGCGGTGAAGCCGGAGATCCGCTCCAGCATCTCCGTCTGGGCGCGCTTGATGCCCTGGATCTCCTCCTGCTCCTGGTCCGCCTGGGCGTGCTTCTGGGCCAGGGCCTCCTCTTTCCGCTCGATGTTCTCCGTCTTGCGGTCTAGGGACTCCTCCTTCTGCTGCAGCCGCCGCTCCTGCTTCTGCAGGTCGGCGCGGCGGGACTTTTCTTCCTTCTCATATTCGCTGCGGGCGCGTAAGATCTCTTCCTTTGCCTCCAGCAGGGCCTCCCGCTTCTTGCTCTCCGAGCTCTTGATGGCCTCGTTGATGATGCGGCGGGCTTCCTCCTCCGCGCTGGAGATCTCCTTCTCTGAAACCTTTTTCCGATAGCTGATACCGAGAGGGAAGAAAATAATGGCGGCAGCCACAAAGGCGATCACCGCGGCGATCACCAGGTGGATGACTTGAAATTCCATTATTCACTTTTCCTCCTATAAGATTAGGGTATATCCTTGGACCCGCCGCCCCGGCGATGACGCTGTCGCCGGGACAGGCAGAAATGATCGGCGGATACTCCCGCCATCCCCGGGGGCTCCGGCCCGATCCCGGGACCCCCGGAGCGGAGTCCCGACGGGTCTGCCGCTCCTGGTGGGCATGGCATATCCGCCGAAAATGATCCTATTCAATAATACTCGCTCCACCCGCTCCCTGTCAAGTCAAAATCCACCGGGACATGGATAAATCGCACAAAATCAAAAACCAGGGCCGCCGGATTTCCGGCGGTCCTGGGCTGTCTGGAGCGGCGTCACATTTTTTTGCTCTCCTGACAGGCGGCGATGGTCCTGGCCCGGCGGAATAGCTGGAATACGGACATGGGGAAGAGCATCCCCACGGCGATGGCCGCCGCCAGGAGCATGGTGGTCAGGCCGTAGTGGGAGCAGGCGGTAAAATTTCCGTCCATAAAGGCGCTCATGGTCCGGTACAGGGACCCGCCGGGGATCAGCGGCACGGCGGCGGTGACCAGAAACACCGTGGCCGGGCACTTCACCACACGGGCCATGGTCTCCGCGTAGATGGCCACCACCACCGAGGCCGCAAAGTAGCGGACCACGTCGTCGGACAGGGCCAGGCCCATGAGCAGGTACACCCCCCAGGACAGCAGCCCCCCCAGGCTGGCCAGCAGGAGCTTCTCCCGCCGCACGTGAAAGAGCATGGCAAAGCCCAGGGAGCCCAGAAAGGCGGTGATCAGCTGGATCGCGTTTTCCATGTGCTTCCTCCTCCTCTCACATCATGGCCGCCACCAGGGCGAAGCCGAAGGCGATGACAAGGGCCATAATGATGGCCTCCAAAAACCGCATCATCCCGGAGATGGTGTTGCCGCTGAACATATCCCGGAGGGAGTTGGTCAGGGGGATCCCGGGGATCAGGAGCATGATGTTGCCGATGCTGATCATATCCACCGACTCCCCCAGCCCAACCCGCACCGCCAGGGAGGCCATCAGTCCGCCCAGGCAGGAGCAGATCAGGGCGGAGAGGAAGCCGTTGGCCTGGGTGCGGCGGATCTGCTGGTCCAGGCACTTGAGCGCCACGCCGATGAGGCCCGAGGCCACCGCGTCCAGGGCGCTGCCGCCGAAGAACAGGGAGAAGGAGGCGGAGATGAGGGCGTAGGTGAAGATCTGTACCGCGAAGCCGTACTGGGGCGCCTGGCAGATCTCCTTCAACGCCCGCCGCGTCTCCTCCAAACTCAGGTGCTCCGCGCAGATGCGGCGGCTGAGCTGGTTGAGCTTCTCAAGCCTGTTTAAGTCGTACTGCTGGCCGGATACCCGGCGGGTCTGGGTCAAGGCCCCGAAGGCGGGGGAGTAGATGGTCACCACGATGCTGGAGGTGATGGTGAATACGTCCGCCCGCTCCGCGCCGAAGGCCAGGCACAGCCGCCGGATGCTGTCCTCCACCCGGCTGACCTCGCCGCCGCTCTGAAGCATGTACTGGCCGATGTCCAGCACCTGGTAGAGGTACTCGTTGGCCTGGTCGGCGGCCTCCAGCCGGGCTAAGCGGGCGCCGCTGTCCGCGGGAATGATGTGTTCTTCCATAAGCTGCTTCTCCTAAGCGGCCCCTGGCCGCCGTCTTTCTCTGAAATTTCATCCGGCATGTTATATCATACGGCAACCGGTTTTGCAAGGGGATTTTTGCTCCGGCGAAAAATTTCGCGCCGCACGCCGCAAAACGCTCGCTCCGGCTGGAAATGTCCGCCGCCATGCCGTATACTGGCTGTAAATATGGGATGAAGGCCCCGTGTCAAAGGCTTTTGACAGCCTGTGCCGGGCGATGTCAAAGTCCTTTGCTGGACGGCGGCGGCGTTTTCTGCCATGATGGAGACGAAGGAGGAAACCCAATGGAGATCGGAAAAAAGCTGAAGGAGGCCAGGATGAACGCCGGGCTGACCCAGGAGCGGGTGGCGGAAACGCTGTTCGTGTCCCGGCAGACGGTATCCAACTGGGAGAATGAAAAAACATACCCGGACATCCTCAGTATCATCCGGCTGTCCGACCTGTATTCCATCAGCCTGGACGAACTATTGAAAGGAGATACCAAGATGATCGAGCATCTCGACGACAGCACGAACGTGGTGAAGAGCAACCAAAAACTGCTGGGAGCCATCCTGCTGAACATTTTTCTTCTTCTGGTCCTGCTCATCGCCGCCGGCCTTCTGCCGAACAGCGTCTATATGATCGCCTGCGTGTTCTGCCTGGCGGTCATGAGCAGCGGCTACCTGCTGTACCAGATCGTCAAACGGATATGAGGTGAGCCAATGGAAAACTATCTTGTGGTTTTGGCCGCCGCCGGCGCGGCGGCGGCCGTCATCGGCGGCGGGTACGCCGTCTATCAGCTGTTCCGCCTGGCGGAGACGGACGCCAGGTGCCGGGGGATGAAGCACCCCCGGCTGTGGGGGCTGCTGGCCTCATCGGGCAGCAACCAGTCGGGGCTGCTCCTCTACCTCATCAGGAGAAAAAACCACCCGGTCCTCTCTCTATCGGAGGAGGAGAAGGGGCTGATCCAACGCCGCAAGCGGAAGATCGGCGTGGGGATCGCCTTCCTGGTGGCCGGCGCGGTCATGCTCATCTGGGGGATCGTCCTCCTCTGATGGATGATCCCCCGGGGAACCGGAGATCAAGCAAGCGGCGGCAGCGCGAACGCGCTGCCGCCGCTGCTTGGTACTTGTGTATCATTCCGGCCCGCTACATCAGCGGCCCCAGGGGGCGCAGGAGCCAGCCCATGGCCCGCCGGGAGAGCTTGTCCCGCTTGCAGTCCTCCACGGTGAGCCGGCGGCACTTGGCCATGGTCTCCGCCATATCCCGCTCCACGTCCGCCACGGCGGGGCAGCCGTAGAGCAGGGCGGCGCACTCGTAGTGGTGGCGCAGGCTCCGGTAGTCCAGGTTGATGCTGCCCACCACGGCGGTGGCGTCGTCGCTGACGAAGATCTTGGCGTGGATGAAGCCGGGGGTGTACTCGTAGATCTTCACCCCCTGCTCGATGAGCTCCCGGTAGTAGCTGTGGGTCAGGGCGAAGGCGGTCTTCTTGTCCGGGATGCCGGGGACGATGATCCCCACGTCCACCCCCCGCTTGGCGGCGTAGGTCAGGGCGGTAAGCATGTCGTTGTCCAAAATCAGGTAGGGGGTGGCGATGTGGACGTACCGCTGGGCCCGGTTGAGGATGTCCATATACACCATCTGCCCCACGTGCTCCTGGTCCACGGGGATGTCCCCGTAGGGCATAACCCAACCCCGGGCCGGAACCGGGGCGGAGGCGTTCAGGTACTTCAGGTAGTCCGACCGCCCTCCCGCCGCCACGTCCCACAGCTGGAGGAACATCAGGGTGAAGCCCCGCACCGCCTTGCCGGTGACCATGACGGCGGTGTCCTTCCAGTGGCCGAAGCGCCGGACCCGGTTGATGTACTCATCCGCCAGGTTGATGCCGCCGGTAAAGGCCACCCGGCCGTCCACCACCAGGATCTTCCGGTGGTCCCGGTTGTTGTAGTGGGTGGACACCAGGGGCCGCAGGGGCGCGAACATCCGGCACTGGACGCCCAGCTTCTCGATCTCCTGGTAGTAGTGGTAGGGTACCTTCCCCACCACGCAGGTGCCGTCGTAGAGCATCCGGACCTCCACCCCGGCCTTCACCTTCTCCTCCAGGATCTTCAGCACCCGGCCCAGCATGTAGCCCTCCTGGATGATGAAGAACTCCAGAAAGATGAACTTCTCTGCCCGCTCCAGCTGGGCGATCATCTCCTCAAAGGTCTCCTCGCCGGTGGGAAAGTATTTCGCCCCGGAGCCGTCGCACAGGCTCTGGCCCGCCGCCCGCTCCAGGTACCCCGCCAGCCCCGCCATCCCCGGGTCCTCCCGCCGCAGCCGCGCCACCAGCTCCGGCTGGGGCGGGGACAGGCAGGCGGTCTCCTCCGTCACCTCCCGGACCCGGTGGTTCACCAGCCGGTGGCCCAGCTCCTCCCGGATGTAGAAATAAAATGGAATGCCGAACACCGGCGCGGCCAGGATCACCAAAATCCAGGTGATCTTGAACTCAGGGTCTCCCCCCCGGCGGTTGATCACCGCCAGGGACACCACCACCGCCACCAGACTGGCCGCGCTGTAGTAGTACTCCCCCAGCCGCAGAAACGCCACCGCCAGCAGCAGCACCTGGGCCGCCAGCAGAAAGATGGTCACCGCCGTGCGGCTGAACACCAGCCGCAGCAGCCCCTTTTTCCCCTTGTCCAGCAGCAGGATCTTTTCTCCCTCTCTGTCTCTGAAAAATCTTCGCTCCCCGGACATGGTCCGTCTCCGCCTCCTTCCCCGCATCACAGCGGGCGCATCTCCAGTATGCCACGACTATACCACAGATTTTCCCGGGACGCAAATCATTTGACAGAGGCTGCCGGGAACGGTACAATAGAGGCGAAGAGAGGAGGAGAGCGCCGTGCGGAAAACTGAGCTGACCGTCACCCGCTACCAGGTCCCCGGGGGCTTCTACGTGGACGTGATCCCCCAGGGCGGGGAGGTTTCCTTCTGGCTGGGTCACAAGGACTGCGACATTCAGGAGAAGATGTTCGCCGCCTCGGCCCCCTTCGCCCCGGCGGAGCGGTGGGAGACCCTCATCAGCGAGGACTTGGCGGACTACACCGCCGACTTCCGGGAGGCCTGGCTGGAGGACTGACGCCGCCCCGGAGAGTTGACATAATTTGTAACCGCTTTGTCACCCATTTTCCCCTCCCCAAGGGTATACTGGGAAAAGCACCGCGGCCCGCGGGCCGCTTCAAGGAGGGAGCCTTTCCATGAGACGAACCATCGCCCTGCTGCTGAGCCTGCTGCTGCTTCTGACCGCCGGCTGCGGCAGCGGGAACCGCGCCGCCGGCGCGGAAGAGAACAGCGGAGAGACCGCCGGGGAGGTGACGGAGACCGGGGACCAGGCGGAGGAGACCGTCCCCGCCCCGGAGGAGGAGCCGGAGCCCGAACCCGCGCCGGAGCCGGAGCCCTACGCCATCTATGACCCCACGGTGATGCCCGAGGGCGGCCAGCGGGACGGTGTGACCTACGAGGCCTACGACGGCATCGTGGAGCACCTGTTCTTCCACCCGGTGATCGCCTACCCGGAGCTGGCCTTCGACGGGGACGCCCAGGAGAAGGGCCTGGACGACTATATGGTGACGGCGGAGGAGTTCCTCCGCATCCTGGAGAGCGTCTATGAGCGGGGCTACGTGCTGGTGGACATCGCCGACGTGTGGAGCGAGGTCACCGGGGAGGACGGCCAGCCGAAGATGGTCCGCAACACCCTCTATCTCCCGGAAGGGAAAAAGCCCCTGATCTTCTCCTACGACGACACCAACTACTACGAGTATATGCTGGAAAACGGCTTCACCTACAAGCTCATTCTTGGGGAGGACGGAAAGATCTGGTCCTGGGGCCTGGACCCGGAGGGCAACGAGGTAGTCTCCCGGGATCTGGACGCCATCACCATTCTGGACAAGTTCGTGGAGGAGCACCCGGACTTCTCCCCCTTCGGCGCCAAGGCCTGCCTGAGCCTCACCGGCTATGAGGGCATCCTGGGCTACCGCACCCAGACCGACGGGGACGTGGAGTGGACCGAGGAGCGGGAGGCCTTCCGCCAGTCGGAGCGGGAGGCGGTGAAGCCCATCATTGAGGAGCTGAGGCGCACTGGCTGGACCTTCGGCAGCCACACCTGGGGCCACATCCGCCTGGGCGGGTCCCGGTCCATGGCGGAGATCCAGACGGACACCCAGAAGTGGTTCGACGAGGTGGGGAGCCTGGTGGGTGAGACCAACGTTCTCTTCTATCCCCACGGGGAGCGGCCCGACGGCGACGACTGGCAGAAGACCGGAGAGGTGTTCCAGTACCTCCAGAGCCAGGGCTTCCGCATCTTCTGCTCCGTGGGCATCGAGAGCTTCAGCTATATCAAAAAGGACATCTCCGCCGTCATCTGCGACCGGCTCCACCCCGACGGCACCACCCTGCGCAGCAAGTACGTGGATGAGCGCTACGGCCAGTTCTACGACGTCCGGGAGATCATCGACCTGGACGTACGGCCGGATCTCGGGGTGGGATGGTCCTGACGGAGGACTGCGTAACTCACTTGGATCGGAGGAACATCCCATGACCAAACAGGAACTTTGCCAGAAGGCCGTGGACATGCTGGCCATGGCCTACGTCCCCTACTCCCACTTTCCGGTGGGGGCGGCGCTGGAGTGTGATGACGGCGCGGTGTTCGCCGGCTGCAACATCGAGAACGCTGCCTACACCCCCACCAACTGCGCTGAGCGCACCGCCGTGTTCAAGGCCGTCAGCGAGGGACACCGGACCTTCCGGCGCATCGCCATCGCCGCCGCCACCGAGCGGTTCACCGCCCCCTGCGGCGTGTGCCGCCAGGTGCTGGCGGAATTCAATCCGGAGCTGACCATGGAGGTGATCCTGGTCAACAGCCGGGGGGAGACCCGGGAGATGACGCTCCGGGACCTGCTGCCCTGGAGCTTTGACGGCAGCTATCTGGACGGCTTTCTGCCGGAGGAGGAGATGACATGATCCTGCGCTTTGTCACCCCCCAGGACTGCCCGGCCCTGCTGGACATCTACGCCCAGTACATCGACACCGGCGTCACCTTTGAGTATGATCTCCCCACCCGGGAGGAGTTCACCGCCCGGATCTCCGGCATCTGCCGGGACTACCCCTACCTGGTCTGCCAGGAGGGGGACCGGGTACTGGGCTACGCCTATGCCCACCGGGTGTGGGAGCGGGCGGCCTACCAGTGGAACGCGGAGCTGAGCGTGTACCTGGCTCCCGACGCCGTGGGGAAGGGCCTGGGCAAAAAACTGTACGCCGCCCTGGAGGACCTGCTCCGGCTTCAGGGCGTCCTCACCGTCTACGGGCTGGTGACCCTGCCCAATCCCCCCAGCGAGGGGCTCCACGAGGCCATGGGCTTCACCCGGCAGGCGGTGTTTCCCGCCGCCGGCTTCAAGGCCGGGGTGTGGAAGGACGTAGTCTGGTTCCGCAAGGACCTGGCCCCACGGCCCAAGGGCGAACCGGAGCCCTTTCTCTCCATCCGCCGCGTCCCCCGGGAGCGGCTGGAGACGGTGCTGGCCAAGCACAACAGGGGAAAGTAAACAAATGGCCGCGCGCCGTCTTCGACGGCGCGCGGCTATTTTTATTGCCGGAAACTTTCAGAATATCGCTGTGCAGATCGCCCGTGCTATGGTATGATAACATGTGGAACTATAGAAAGGAGAGGTCGAGCTGCCATGCTTTACATCGGAGTTGACCTTGGCACATCGGCGGTGAAGCTGCTGCTGATGGATGAGACGGGAGAGATCCACAATACCGTCACCAGAGAGTACCCCCTGGAGTTCCCCCGGCCCGGCTGGAGCCAGCAGAACCCGGAGGACTGGTGGGACGCGGTGTCCCGCGGCATCCCGGAGCTGCTGGCGGGCTTTGACGCCGGCCAGGTGGCGGGCGTCGGCGCGGCGGGCCAGATGCACGGCCTGGTGATCCTGGACGAGGCGGACCAGGTGATCCGCCCGGCCATCCTCTGGAACGACGGCCGGACCGCCAAGGAGGTGGACTATCTCAACAATGTGGTCGGGCGGGAGCGGCTGTCGGCCCTCACCGCCAACATCGCCTTCGCGGGCTTTACCGCCCCCAAGCTCCTGTGGCTGCGGGAGAACGAGCCGGAGAACTTCGCCAGGATCGGGAAGATCATGCTGCCCAAGGACTACATCAACTACTGCCTGACGGGGGTCCACAGCACCGATTTCTCCGACGCCTCGGGGACGCTGCTGCTGGATGTGAAGAACAAGCGCTGGAGCCGAGAGATGCTGGCGCTCTGCGGCGTCCGGGAGGAGCAGATGGCGAGGCTCTTCGAGAGCTATGACTGCGTGGGAACGGTCAAACCGGAGATCGCCGCCCTGCTGGGCATCCCGGAGACCGCCAAGGTGGCCGCCGGGGCCGGGGACAACGCCGCCGCTGCGGTGGGCACCGGCGTGGTGGGAGAGGGGGGCTGCAACATCTCCCTGGGCACCTCCGGCACGGTGTTCATCTCCTCCGAGCGGTTCGGCGTGGACCGGAACAACGCCCTCCACGCCTTCGCCCACGCCGACGGTGGCTACCACCTGATGGGCTGTATGCTCTCCGCCGCCAGCTGCAACAAGTGGCTTATGGAGGACGTCTTCCACACCACGGATTACGCCGGGGAGCAGGCGGCCATCCGGGAGGACCGGCTGGGCGCAAACCACGTCTACTTCCTGCCCTACCTGATGGGGGAGCGCAGCCCCATCAACGACACCAACGCCCGGGGGACCTTCCTCGGCATGACCATGGACACCGCCCGGGCGGACCTGACCCAGGCGGTGCTGGAGGGGGTGGCCTTCGCCATCCGGGACAGCGTGGAGGTGGCCCGGAGCCTGGGCCTTGAGACCCGCTCCTCCAAGCTCTGCGGCGGCGGGGCCAGGAGCCCCCTGTGGCGGCGGATTTTGGCCAATGTGCTGAACATCACCCTGGAGAGCCCCGCCTCGGAGCAGGGGCCGGGGATGGGCGGCGCCATGCTGGCCATGGTGGCCGCCGGGGCCTATCCCGACGTGAAAACCGTGTGCGAACAGCTGGTGTCCGTGGCCTCGGTGACGGAGCCGGAGCCCGCCCTGGCGGAGAAATACGAGGGGCGGTACCGGCAGTTCCGGCGGATCTACCCCGCCTGTAAGGACCTGTTCGCGGTCCTGGCCGAAGACTGAGAAACGTCTTGAGCTTATTGATAAAATCGTAAAAAGGAGAGAGAAGGATCATGATGAACATTCCAGAGGTAAAGCTGGGCATCATTGCCGTTTCCCGGGACTGCTTCCCCATCGCCCTGTCCACCCGGCGGCGGCAGAACATCGCCGCCGCCTACGGCGAGGGGCTGTACGAGTGCCCCGTCACCGTGGAGAACGAGGGGGACGCCCTGACGGCCCTGGCGGACGTGGAGGGGGCGGGGTGCAACGCCCTGGTGGTGTTCCTGGGCAACTTCGGTCCCGAGACCCCGGAGACCATCATCGCCCAGCGGTTTGACGGCCCCGTCATGTACGTGGCCGCCGCCGAGGGGGACGGCGACCTGATCAACGGCCGGGGCGACGCCTACTGCGGCATGCTCAACTGCTCCTACAACCTGGGGATGCGCCATTTGAAGGCCTACATCCCCGAGTACCCCGTGGGCACGGCGGAGGAGATCGCGGAGATGATCCGGGAGTTCATCCCCATCGCCCGGGCTATCATCGGGGTGAAAGATCTGAAGATCATCACCTTTGGTCCTCGGCCCCAGGACTTCTTCGCCTGCAACGCCCCTATCAAGGGTCTCTACGAGCTGGGGGTTGAGGTGGAGGAGAACTCCGAGCTGGACCTGCTGGTCAGCTACAAGGCCCACGCCGGGGACGGGCGCATCCCCGCCGTCATGGAGGAGATGCGCTCCGAGATGGGCGAGCGGGTCTACCCCGACCTGCTGGAGCGGATGGCCCAGTTCGAGCTGACATTGCTGGACTGGGCGGACCAGCACAAGGGGGCCCGGAAGTATGTGGCCTTCGCCGACAAGTGCTGGCCCGCCTTCCCGGAGCAGTTTGGCTTTGAGCCCTGCTATGTCAACTCCCGCCTGGCGGCCCGGGGCATCCCCGTGGCCTGCGAGGTGGACATCTACGGCGCCCTCTCGGAGTACATCGGCGCCTGCGTCACCGGCGACGCAGTGACGCTGCTGGACATCAACAACTCCGTGCCCCAATACCTCTACGACGAGGACATCGCCGGGAAGTTCCCCTACGGCATCCGGGACACCTTCATGGGCTTCCACTGCGGCAACACCCCCAGCTGCAAGATGTGCGGCGGCTGCGCGGTGAAGTACCAGCTGATCCAGAACCGCCTGCTGGAGAACGGCGGCACGCCGGACTTCACCCGGGGCACCCTGGAGGGTGACATCGCCCCCGGCGATATCACCTTCTACCGCCTCCAGTGCGACAGTGAGGGCGTTCTGCGCTCCTACATCGCCCAGGGCGAGGTCCTGCCGGTGGCCACCCGGTCCTTCGGCGGCATCGGCGTCTTCGCCATCCCGGAGATGGGCCGGTTCTACCGCCACGTGCTGATCCAGAAGCGGTACCCCCACCACGGGGCGGTGGCCTTCGCCCACTGCGGCAAGGCCCTGTACGAGGTCATGAAGTACCTGGGCGTGGGCGACATCGCCTACAACCAGCCCAAGGCCCTGCCCTATCCCACGGAGAACCCCTGGGCGTGATCTCAGGCTCGCCCCCTTGTGAGGACGACAGCCGGAATACAAAGCAGGCTTCCGCCAACAGAGCAGTTGGCGGAAGCCTGCTTCGCGTATGGGCCGCGCTGTTACGCGCAGGCGGGACCTCCCGTCTGCGTCACCAGGACCTCGCCCCTGGCCTGGGGGATGTCCCGGATGATCTCCCCCACGGCGTGGACGGTGATGCGCCCGGACAGGGGGTTCTTGATGCTGAGAACCGGCGTGGTGACGGTGGCCTCCACCTCGGACCGCTCAAAGGCCAGGTCGGTGTCCACCATCTCGCAGTCGATGAGCTTCAGGCCCTTGCAGTAGCACAGGGGCTGGGTGCCGATGATCCGGCACCGCTCAAAGGTCACGTCCTCGCAGTACCAGGCCAGGTACTCCCCCTTCACCACGCTGTCCCGGACCACCACGTTTTTCGCGTGCCAGAAGGCGTCCTTTGTGTCGAAGTCGCAGTGGTCGAAGACGGCGTTCCGGATGTACTGGAAGGAGTACTTCCCTTTCATGCGGACATTTTTGAACTGGAGGTCCTCCGCCCGCATCATGAAGTACTCGCTCTCGGCGGTGCAGTCCTCCATCCGCACCTGCCGAGAGGACCAGCCGAACTCCGGGGAGATGACGTCGCAGCCCCGGAGAACAGCCTCGCGGCACTCCCGCAGGGCCTTGATGCCGTGGAGCTTGGTGTCGGTGATCTCGATGTGGTCGGAGTACCACAGGGCGGCCCGGCACAGGGCCGTCAGCTCCGAGCCGGTGAGCTTCAGCCCGTGGTCGTGCCAGAAGGGGTAGCGCAGGTTGAAGAAGCACCGCTCCACCTGGATGTCGGAACACTCCTTAAAAGCGCTCTCCCCGTCGGCGGGGCCGTCAAAGGAGCAGTCCTTTACCAGCAGGTCCCGGCTGCCGTAGAGGGCCCGCTCCTGATCGAAGATTTGCTGTTGAATGATTTCCATATAGGGGTCTCTCCTTGCGCGGTCGATCCGCGGAACTTTCTGTGCCGTCCGGCCCCGGCGTGGCAGGGCCGGGCGTACAGGAAATAGTGTAACGCATTCCGGCAAAAATAGCAACTACTGGCGCCGCATCATTTTTCTGGTTCTCCGCCCCGTTCTCCCGATAAGAACAGCCCTCCCGGGGCCGGGAGGGCTGAGACTGTCGAAAAAGGCTGACGCCTTTTCCGCCAAAGGGGATTCGCTGCGCTTGCGCCTCGGCCCATGGCGGGACCTGCGACGCTCGCTCCGCGCGAGGAGCCATTGCGTCAGGAGATCCGGTAGATCCCGGCGGAGGCCGGGGCAGCCGTCACCGCTCCCGCCGCCTGAACAGCAGGAGCGCCCAGGCAGAGCACCGCCTCCCCCAGGGCGCCGTTCCAGGGGAAGGAGGCCGTCTGGCTCCGGGGGT
>DVGP01000115.1 GCA_018712665.1 Candidatus Pelethomonas intestinigallinarum
CAGCTCATGTGCGAGCACAGCACCGACATGATCAGCCAGATCAGCCAGGCCATCGCCAACCACATGACCGTGGAGCAGCTGATGAAAGCTATGCGCCCCCATCCCACCTTTGAGGAGGCCCTGGGGGAGGCTTTGATGGAGCTGTCCGCCAAGCTGGGCTGATCCGGGGAAAACAGTTCAGGCCGCGCCGATGGAGACGGCGCAGGCCCCCTTGCGACGACTGAAAAACGATACAGCGGCAAAGATCAAGGGCGGGCGCTCATGCGCCCGCCCTAAATGTGTCGTTGGGACCCTGTTGTTCTTGCCATTTGCCGTACCGTATGGTAAAATATCCCGACTACCCGCCCCACAGCGGGAAAACGACCCACAGGAGGTCATCTTTTTGTCTACGTTAACTTCTGAAATCACCCGGCGGCAGACCTTCGCCATCATCACGCCCCCGTAAAGCCGCCGGCTTTCCGGGGACCCCGGTTTTGATTACACTTCCTCGGGCGGAGTGAATCCGCCCTGCGGAAATTCTCGCCTTCGGCTCGAATTGACGCGCCACCAGGCGCGCAGGTCGATGATGGCGAGCATGTATCTTCTTTAGGAGGTCATCTCTTTGTCTACGTTAACTTCTGAAATCACCCGGCGGCGAACCTTCGCCATCATCTCCCACCCCGACGCCGGCAAAACCACGCTGACGGAGAAGTTCCTGCTCTACGGCGGGGCCATCGCCCAGGCCGGGGAGGTCAAGGGCAAGCGGGCCCGGGCCGCCACCTCCGACTGGATGGAGATCGAGCGCCAGAGAGGTATTTCCGTCACATCCTCGGTGATGCAGTTCCAGCACGACGGCTACTGCGTCAACATTCTGGACACCCCCGGCCACCAGGATTTCTCCGAGGACACCTACCGCACCCTCATGGCCGCCGACTCAGCCGTCATGGTCATCGACGGGGCCAAGGGCGTGGAGCCCCAGACCCGGAAGCTCTTCAAGGTCTGCGCCATGCGCCACATCCCCATCTTCACCTTCATCAACAAGATGGACCGGGAGACCCGGGACCCTCTGGAGCTGTGCGAGGAGGTGGAGCGGGAGCTGGGCATCGACACCTACGCCGTCAACTGGCCCATCGGCTGCGGCAAGGCCTTCCAGGGGGTCTACGACCGGCAGAAGAGCCGGCTTCTCCTGTTCTCCGGGGCGGGCCACGGCAAAAAGGCCCAGTCCACCGAGATGCACCTGGACGACCCCGCCGCGGCGGACCTCATCGGCGAGGCCCGCTGGCGGACTCTCCGGGACGAGGTGGAGCTGCTGGGGGCCGGCCGTGACTTCGACCTGGAGGCCGTCCGGGCCGGGGAGCTGAGCCCCGTGTTTTTCGGCTCCGCCCTGACCAACTTCGGCGTGGAGCCCTTTCTGGAGGAGTTCCTGGCCATGACCGCCCCGCCGGCGGGGCGGATGTCCGACGCCGGGGAGATCGACCCCTTCTCCCCCGACTTCTCCGCCTTTGTTTTCAAGATCCAGGCCAACATGAACAAGGCCCACCGGGACCGGATCGCCTTCATGCGGGTGTGCTCCGGAAAGTTTGAGCGGGACCGGGAGTACTACCACATGCAGAGCGGCAAAAAGCTGCGCCTGAGCCAGCCCCAGCAGCTCCTGGCCGCCGAGCGGGAGATCATCGACGAGGCCTACGCCGGGGACATCATCGGCGTGTTCGACCCGGGCCTCTTCTCCATCGGCGACACCGTCACCGTGCCGGGGAAGAAGTTCAAGTTCCTGGGCATCCCCACCTTCGAACCGGAGCACTTCATGCGGGTGAGCCCTGTGGACACCATGAAGCGCAAGCAGTTTATCAAGGGCACGGAGCAGATCGCCCAGGAGGGCGCCATCCAGATCTTCAAGATCCCCCAGGCGGGCCTGGAGGAGGTCATCGTGGGGGTGGTGGGCACGCTGCAGTTCGACGTGTTCCAGTACCGGATGCGCAGCGAGTACGGCGTGGAGCTGCGGATGGCGGGCCTGCCCTACGACCACCTGCGGCGGATCGCCGCCAGCCCGGTGGAGCCCAAGGACCTGACCCTCTGCGCCGACGCGGCGCTGCTGGAGGACTTCCGGGGCCGCAGCCTCATCGCCTTCGCCGGGGACTGGCCGGTGGGCTACCTGCTCAAGCACAACCCGGGCCTGGAGCTCAGCGAGTCCTTCGGGGCGAAATAAGGTTTGTCATAAGCGCGGAAACACCGCCGGGGAGGTCCCCGGCGGTGTGTTTCAGTTGACGGAGAAAAATGACATTTCCAGCGATCCAGCATTGACGGCTAAATAGTACAGCATCAGCACCAGGACCGCCGCCCCTATGCTGCCGGCGATGATCAGGTACCACTTCACGAACTGCTTGGCCTTCCCCACGTCGCTGTAGATGGAGTCCAGCTTCTCGCTGTTGATATTCTTCTCCCGGACCTCCTGCACGTCCACGTCCTTCACCAGCTCGTCCAGGGTCAGGCCGAAGTAGTCGCTGAGCAGGACCAGCCGCTGAAAGTCCGGATAGGACTGGCAGGACTCCCACTTGGAGATGGTCTGGCGGGAGACCTTCAGCTCCGCCCCCAGCTCCTCCTGGCTCAGGCCCTTGGATTTTCTTAAATTGATCAGCTTCTCGTTAAAGTTCATGGTCACATCCTCGATTCCTCTGGTTTTGTCTCACGGCCGTGGGAAGAGTATACCAGCGCCGGGGCAAAAAAGGCAACCAACAGTCGTTGGCAATCTGTCAACCGCCGCTGACAAGGCGAAAATAAGGCAAAAAAGGTCCCGGCCGCAGTAGCCGGGACCTGAGACTGTCGTAAAAGGCTAACGCCTTTTCCGCCAAAGGGGTTTCGCTGCGCTCGCGCCTCAGTCGTCCGCTTATGGCGGACGATTCGACGCTCGCTCCGCGCAAAGTGTTTTTCCGACGTACACGCCGCCGGAAAAACGATTTCATTTTCTTCCGCCGCCTATGGGCGGCGGAACTCTGCGAGGCTTCTTTAACACGCTGAAAGATCCCGGCCGCAGTGGCCGGGACCCTTTCTTTGGGGCGATTACTTCTGCATGATGTGGATGGCGAACCCGCCGAACTCACCGTCCAGGTAGACGTTCTTGATCTTGCCCTCGTCGGTGTAGGCGGCCGTGTCCATGTTGAAGGAGAAGCCCTTCTCCTTCAGCTCCTCCACGGCAGCAGTCAGGTCCGGGGTCCGCATGGCGATGTGGCCGTTGGTCCCCAGGAAGGGGGCCTTCATGCACTCGAAGTAGGGGCCGCCGAACTCGGACTTCTGCCCGTGGCGGGGCTCCAGGTTGAAGAGGGCGCTCAGAAGCCGCGCCAGCTTCTCAGCCTCCTCCGGGTTGGGGGTGTTGATCCCGATATGCTCCAGTTCAAACTTGCACTTCACAAACAGCACCTCTTTCTAATATTACAAACAACAAACAACACAAACACAGATGTACGGGGGCTCCCTCAGGGAAAAATCACACGGGGAACAGCAGCAGGGCGCCGGCGGTCAGGGCCAGCAGACGGATGAAGTACTGGGGAATGGTGAACTTCCAGAACTCCTTCATGGTGTAGTTGCCCAGGCCCATGCACATGGCGGGCAGGCCGTCGATGGGCAGGAAGTGTCCGCACCAGCCGGAGACCACGATGGCGGAAGCGGCGGCGGTGGGGTCCCAGCCCAGGCTGACGCAGGTGGCCACGGCCATGGGGGCAAACACCAGCACGGTGCCGATGGTGGAACCGGTGAGGGTGGCCAGAACGCTGGTCAGGACGCAGAACACGAAGACCAGGACGAAGGGGTTGATGTTGCTGCCCAGCATACCGGCGACGGTCTCGCCCACCAGGTTGGTCAGGCCGGTGACGCCCAGGGCCTCAGCCACGCCGATGACGCCGGCGGACATGAGGATGATGGGGGCGCCCAGGTTGCTGCAGATCTCCTTGAAGTTCATGATCTTGGTCAGCAGCAGCACGCACACGGCGGTGGCCACCACGGCATAGCCCTGGTCGCCGATGTAGCTCTGGGCCACCATGCCGATGATGGCGGCAATGAAGCAGCCGTAGATCACGTACTCCTGCCAAGCGGGCAGGGCCTCGGCCTCCTCGGCGGCCTCAGCGGCGGCCTCGGTGGTCGCGGGCACGTCCTTGACAGGCATGAACTTGTAGGCCACCAGGCACCAGATCAGGAAGCCCAGGGAGAGGCAGAGGTTCACGATAGCGAACTTGGGCAGGGAGACGCTCATGGCCGCGCCGCCGGCCTCCAGAACGGCGATGACATAGCCGTACTGCAGGGCGGTGTTGACGGGGATCAGGGGGTGGTTGCAGGCGAAGCCCGCGGGCATCAGGAACTTGGACCGGGGCAGGGCCTGGGTGGACGGGATGGTGGACAGCAGGCCCAGGACCATGACGTAGTAAGCGGTGGAGCCGGTGCCGAAGAGGCTGGTGCCCAGCATGACCACCAGGATGATCAGCACATAGGCCTTATAGCCGCCCTTGGAGGCCATGCGCAGGATCGCGCGCTTGAACGCGGCGATGAACCGGGTCTTCTGCAGGGCCGCGATGATGACCATGAAGGACGCCAGCATGACGATGCTGGAGTTGGAAAAGCCGCGGAAGGCCGTGGCGATGTCGGTGACGCCGAAGAGCACCATCAGCGCGCAGGCGATCAGAGGGGCCGCTCCGAAGGGCACCTTGTCCGTCATGATCAGCCAGACCATGAAGGCGGTGACAAGAAGGGCGATTATCATTGGGACTGTCATAATTTTCTTTCTCCTCCTACGATTTTGGGGACATGCCGCGTATGGAAGCGCCGGGGCCCGGGCCGGGGGCGAGGTCTGTCCGGTCTATGCAGGGACCCGCCCGGCGGGGCGGGCGCGGGGGCTTCCACACGCCGCGTCTTGGGCCTCCGGCGGGAGCCGCGTCCGGCGGGGGCGGAGGCGCGTACCGCCTCCTCCGGACCGGCTTCTGCCGGGGAGCCTCTATCAGAAACAAATCTCAGCGGACTGAGACGCTTCTCGGGGTGATCAGGCCTTGCGGTTCTCCGCCAGGCGGATGCCGTAGTCCATGGCGTTGACCAGGCTCAGCTCGTTGGCGTGGCCGCTGCCGGCGTGGCCGAAGCCGGTGCCGTGGTCCACGCTGGCCCGGATGATGGGCAGGCCCAGGGTGACGTTGACGCCGGCCACCGCTTCCCAGTGCTTCTCCTGCTTGTTGTAGACGAAGCCCTTCACCTTCAGGGGGATGTGCCCCTGGTCGTGGTACATGACCACCACAATGTCGTACCAGCCGCCCAGGGCCTTGGAGAACACGGTGTCGGGGGGCGTGGGCTTCTTCTCGGGGATGTTGATGCCCTCGGCCAGGGCCGCGTCGATAGCGGGCTGGATCTCCTCGATCTCCTCGGTACCGAACATGCCGTTCTCGCCGCAGTGGGGGTTCAGGCCCGCCACGCCGATCTTGGGCTCCTTGATGCCGATGGCCTTGCAGCCCTCGTTGGCGATGCGGATGCACTCCAGCACCCGGGCCTTCTTCACCCGGTCGCAGGCCTCCCGCAGGGACACGTGGGTGGACACGTGGACCACCCGCAGGTCCTCGTGGGCCAGCATCATGGTGTACTTGTCGGTGTGGGTGTAGTCGGCGTAGATCTCCGTGTGCCCGGAGTAGTGGTGGCCGGCCATGTTGATGGCCTCCTTGCTCAGGGCGTTGGTGATGGTGGCGTCCACCTCGCCGGCCATGGCCAACTCGATGACCTTCTTCACATACTGGAAGGAGGCCTCGCCGCCCAGGGCGCAGGCGCCCACCCCGAAGGGCTTGGGCTCATCCAGGTCAGAGGTGTCGGGGATCTTGTCGGCGGGGACCAGACCCATGTCCAGCACGTCGATGGTGCCGTAGGTGAACTTGGCGTCCTTCACGTCCTTCACGGGGTTCAGGGCCAGGTCGATGCCCAGGACCTTCTTGGCCACCTTCAGGGCGTAGGCCATGCTGGTCATGTCGCCCACCACCAGGGGACGGCACCGGTCATAGACGGTCTTGTCGTTGAGGGCCCGGACTGTGATCTCGGGGCCGTTGCCGAAGGGGTCGCCCATGGTGATGCCGAGAATGGGTTTGCTCATATTGTTGCCTCCTAAGTTAAAAGTGTCGCGCGGCAGCAGGCCCTC
This sequence comes from Candidatus Pelethomonas intestinigallinarum, assembly GCA_018712665.1. Taxonomy (GTDB): domain Bacteria; phylum Bacillota; class Clostridia; order Oscillospirales; family Oscillospiraceae; genus Pelethomonas; species Pelethomonas intestinigallinarum. The sequence goes on from DVGP01000115.1 coordinate 6,131, forward strand.
AGCACAGGCCCTTCTCCTCGTTCTCCTTCAGAACGGCCTTCAGCTCGGCGACGCCCTCGTCGCACAGGTAGTTGAAGGGCTTGCGGCAGTCGCCCACGGGGTAGCCCAGCAGGTTGACGGCCTTCTTGATGACGGTGTTGGGGTTGCCGAACTTGAACACCCGCTGGAGGGTGGCCACGGCGTCCTGGTACTCCTGGGCCTTGTCCACGTCCCCGGCCACGAAGCAGTTGTAGATGGAGGCCAGGGCCTTGGGGTACAGATTGGCACGGCCGGCGATGCCGCCGGCGCCGCCCTCCTTCAGGCAGGTGAGGATGCTGCCGTCGTTGCCGGCCAGCACGGCGAAGTTCTTGCCGATGTCACGGGTCTCCCGGATGTAGGCCTTCAGGTTCTCGATGTCGCCGCTGGAGTCCTTGGCGCCCATGATCACGTCCACGTCCTTGGCCAGCTTGGCCACGGTCTCGGGCAGCAGCTTGTTGCCGGTGCGGGGCGGGATGTTGTAGAGCACGATGGGGATGTTCACGTGCTTGGCGACCTCCACATAGTGGTCATAGAGCTCCTTCTGGCTGGCCAGGGCGAAGCTGGGGGTGATGATGGACAGCACGTCGGCGCCCATCTCCTCGGCCCGCTTGCTCATGTAGATGGTGTCCCGGGTGGAGATGCAGCCGGTGCCGGCGTAGACGGGCACCCGGCCCTTCACCTGGTCGATGGTGGCCTCCAGGACCTCCTCCTTCTCCTTCATGCTCAGGATGTAGCCCTCGCCGTTGGTGCCGAAGGGGAAGATGCCGTGGACGCCGCCGGCGATCTGCCGCTCGATCTGGTTGCGCAGCTCGGGGATGTTCACATCCTCCGTGTCGGGGTACATGGGGGTCACAATGGGGACGATGATGCCCTTCAATTCCACTTGCTTCATGGCGGTTTACTCTCCTCTTTCTAAATTTTTTATTGTAAACGTGACCCTTCCCGCGGTCACATGATCTCCTGGTACAGCTTCCGGGCGTCGTCGGCCGTGACCTCCCGGGGGTTGTTCACCAGCAGGCGCTGGACCTCCATGCCGGCGGCCACCAGGCCCTCCAGGTCCTCCGCGGGCACGCCGAACTCCTTGAGGCTGGTGGGGATGTCCAGGTGCTTGACAATGGACTCCAGCCGGGCGATGATCCAGGCGGACTTCTCCTCCTCCGTGTGGCAGGTCTTCACCTCGTCGTGGCAGCAGCGGTCATAGGCGGCGGCCAGGCGCGCCCGGCAGGCGGGCTCGTTGAAGCGCATGACGGGGGCCAGCAGGATGGCGTTGGACACGCCGTGGGCGATGTGGTACTTGCCGCCCAGGGGGTAGCTCAGGGCGTGGACGGCGGTGGTGCCGGAGGCGGTGATGGCCAGGCCGCCGTAGTAGGCGGCGATCTGCATCCGGTTCTTCTCCTCCATGGCCTCGGGGTCGTCGCAGGCCTTCTCGATGTTGTTGAGGATCAGGTCCAGGCCCTCCAGGGCGTAGAGGTCGCTGAAGGGGTTGGCCTTGTTGCTGGTGAAGCACTCGATGCAGTGGGCCAGGGCGTCCACGCCGGTGGCGGCGGCGATCTTCCGGGGCAGGTTCTTGATCATCCGGGCGTCCAGGATCACGTAGTCGGCGATCATGTTCTCGTTAACGATGCCCACCTTCAGCTCCTTCTCGGGGACGGCTACGATGGCGTTGGGGGTCACCTCAGCGCCGGTGCCGGCGGTGGTGGGGATGAGGATGATGGGCACGCACTTCTTGGCCCGGCCGGGGTCGTCCAGCAGCTCCTTGACGCCGTACTCATCGGTGACCAGCACGCTGGCCAGCTTGGCCGCGTCCATGACGCTGCCGCCGCCGCAGGCCACAATCATGTCGGCGCCGCTGACCTTGAACTCATCGACGACCTTCTGCACGGCCATGTAGCTGGGCTCCGGGGGCAGATCGTCCAGGACGTAGTACTCCGCCCCGGCGGCCTGGACGGCGGCCTCGGGCAGATCGAACAGCCCCAGCTTCCGCAGGCCCTTGTCGGTAAACATGGCCACCCGCTTCACCCCGTTGGCCTTGAGGATGGCGGTGATGTTGTCCATGGCGTTCTCCCCGCCGTAGACGGCGTGGGGCATCTTCAGGTTATAAGTAGTGAGCATATGGCAAACGCCTCCTTGAGAGATTGGGTAAACGGATCTACTTGCAGCCCTGGGCGGCGGTGGGGTTGTACAGGCCCACGCGCTCACGCTTCTCGCCCAGCACGTCCTCCTCGGTAAAGCGGACGTACTTCATGGCGTCCCGGGTCCAGGCCGCGTAGGCCAGGTGGATCATCCCGTCCTTGGTCTGCATCAGGTAGGGGTACTCGTACTGCTTGTTGTTGGTCTTGTTCTCGTCGCCGATGTAGCCCTCGCCCCGCTCCATCCAGCGGATGATGGGGAAGGTCAGGCCGCCGTCCTCGCTGAGGGCCACGGCCACCGGGCAGCGCAGGCCGGGCCAGGCCGCCTTGCCGGGCTGGGGATCGGGGGTGCAGGTGGGGTTGTAGGCGATGGCCACCCGGCCGCTCTGGAGCTTGATGGCGCTGATGCTGGAGTTGTTGTTGGGCAGGGGGGTGGGCTTGGGCTCGCTCCAGGTCTCGCCGTAGTCGAAGGACTCGCTGCGGTGGATGCGGTAGGCCTCCCGGTTGCGCATGAAGGCCACCAGGTGGCCGGGCTCCAGCTCCACCACGTTGGCGTGGACATGGCCGTGGCTCTCCGGCATCATGACCGTGCGCCAGGTCTTCCCCTGGTCGTCGGAGATGCGGAAGGCGGTGGGGTCGCCGGACAGGCCCTCGGCGGAGTCGGTGCACAGCCAGTTGGAGAAGATCCACCGGCCGTTGGACAGGACCTGGATGGGCTGGCGGCAGAAGGTGCCCTCCTCGGGGAACACGGTCTCATAGGGGCCCCAGGTCCGGCCGCCGTCGGTGCTCTTCTGGCAGCGGACCACGGCGGTGAACTGCATGTTGTCCTTGCCCGCCTGGCGGTCCAGCTGGGCGGTGTACATGCACCAGGCCGCCCCGTCGGGGCCGTAGAACAGGGAGGGGTTCTGCTCGCTGCGCTCCGGGTCGCCGGACACGTCCACAGGCTCCGTCCAGGCGCCGCTGTCCTTCTCCAGCCGGGAGCAGACGATATGGACGTCGGCGTTGCCCTCAAAGGAGCCGGCAAACCACACGCACAGCAGGTCGCCGTTGGGCAGCTCCAGCAGAGCGGGGCCGTGGCCGCTGCGGTATCCGCCGTTGGGGATCCGGGCCTCGATGGTGCCCATCTCCTCGTTCCAGTAGACGCGGCCATCCGGGGTCAGGCCAGGTAACTTCGGATAATCCATACGCTAAGTCCTCCTCAATAAAATTTTATTGTATCGTCAGGCCGCCTCCGCAGCCCGTGGGATCGTCTTAACGCCGGGCCAGCTGCCGGGCCAGGTCCGTCACCAGGGTCTCCTTGCCGAAGCCGCCGGACTTGGTGAGCACGCAGTGGGTGCAGCCCTGATAGGACACCCGGGAGAGGACCACCCCTGTGGTCAGCTCCCGCACCGGCTCCACCTCCCGGACCCCCATCTGCTCCATGCACTGGAGCAGGGTGTCCCCGCCGGTGATGAGCAGGGTACCCACGCTGGGATCGGTGAAGAGGTTCCCCACCAGGTAGCCGATGGACTGGGAGACCCCCAGGCGGATGCCGTCGATGTCGATGCCGTGGCTGGCGGCGTACTCGTCGGTGAGGCGGTTGCGCTCCTTGTCGTTGGTATCGATGATGTAGGGGTTGTTCCGGGCGACGCCCTCCCGGATGGCGGCGAACTCCGCCTGTCCCTTTTCCGTGCGCCAGTAGTCCGGCTGGAGCTTCTGCTCCGGGGTCATCTGCCAGCGGGCCACCCCGGCCGCCTCGGCGGCGGCCATCTGGGCCACGCTGATGGGGTTCACGCTGCCGCAGACCACCAGCAGCCGCTCGCTGAGCTGGGGCGCCTCCTTGGGGCTGTCCGACGCCAGGCCCAGCAGGGCGGGCAGCACCGCGCCGAAGCCGGCGCAGCCGGCCATGATGTGGAGCCCGCCGTCCTCCAGCAGCCGCCGGGCGGTGCTGGACAGGTCCTCCGGGGTCTGGCCGTCAAAGACCAGGATGCCCTCCCCCCCGGGGACCGGGTCTCCCGCCCCCAGGGCGGGGCTGAGATGGACAGGGACGCCGCTCTGCTCGGCGATGAGCTCCGCCACGGTGGAGTGGCGCACAGGCTCGAAGGGGTCCTGGCCGAACACGCTCTCCGCCACCGGCACGCCGTTCACCAGGTGGACGCCGCCCACGGTGGTGCGGCCCACCTGGGGGTAGGCCGGCAGGAAGGGCAGGCGCTTTTCGCCGCTGGCCCGGAGCAGCGCCGTCAGCTCCGCGCCGATGTTGCCCCGCAGGGCGGAGTCGGTCTTTTTATAGATGTATTGGACGCCCAGGTCCACCGCCTGGCAGGTCAGGCTCTCCACAACGGCGCAGGCCGCCTCCGGCGCCATGTGCCGGGTCTCCGCGTCCACCACCAGCACCCGCACCTCCGGGGCCGGAAGGGACAGCACGCCGTCCATTCCCACCACCACCCGGGTCTCCACGCCGCTGGCGGCGAACTGCACGCCGGTGTCCAGAGCGCCGGTAAAGTCGTCGGCGATCATCAACAGAGAGATCATGGTCTCCCTCCTGTCTCCCAAGTTTTCTTTCACATTGTACCTATATTTTAGCGAATTTTTCCAAAGGAGGCAATGGAGAAAGCTCCCGCATCTGTTCAATTTTGAAACTTCTTAAATTTTAGTATGAAATTAGCCAAAAATAGCGTTTCAATTTTGGACAACTTTCGGCATTGTTTTTCCAAATCTTCCATGTTACAATTTGCAACACAAGCTGCCGCTGGGAAGGGAGGTCCGGATATGACCCGAGCAAAGGCCCGCGTGCTGGGCATCGCGCCCTACGAGGGGATGAAGCTGGCCATGGAGCGGGCGGCGGAGGCCTACCCCGGCCTCCTGCTGGATGTGCACACCGGGGATCTGGAGGAGGGGGCCGACATCGTTCGGAACACGCCCCCGGGGATCTACGACTGCATTGTCTCCCGGGGCGGCACCGCCCAGCTGATCCGGCAGGTGACGGACATTCCGGTGGTGGAGATCCAGCTGTCGGTCTACGATGTGCTGCGGGCCATCAAGCTGGCCGGCAGCTACTCCGACCTCTACGCTGTTGTGGGCTTTCCCAGCATCACCGAGCCCGCCCACACTCTGTGCGACCTACTGCGCTACAATGTGGACATCCTGACGGTCCACAGCGCCGAGGAGGCCGCCGAGACCCTGGAGCGGCTCAAGCAGGGCGGATACCGCATGGTGGTGGGGGATATGGTCACCCACACCCTGGCCCGCGGGATGGGCCTGGACGCTTTTCTGGTCACCTCCGGGGCGGAGGCGCTCCACACCGCCTTTGAGCAGGCCCTGACCATCAGCGCCAGGAGCCGGGCCCTGCGGCAGGAAAATCTGTTCCTCCGCAGCGTTACCGGCGACGAGAATGACCGGGTCATCGTCCTGGACGGAGAGGGGGGGCTGTTCTACGCTCTGCCCGATCACCCGCCCACGGCGCTGCTGGAGGTCCTGCGGGCCAAGACGGGGGAGATCCCCCCGGAAACCTCCCTGAAGTTCTACTACAACGAGCAGGACCTGCTCTACACCATCACCGCCCGAATCCTCTCCATGGGCGGGGAGCGGTACTACCTCTTCCGCTACCTCGCCGCCCAGATCCCCCTGCGGTCCAACAAGTCCGGCCTGCGCTTTTTCAACAAGAGCGAGTGCGAGCACCTCTTCCTGGGCAGCTTCTACAGCGTCAGCGGGGCCATGGGAGAGATGGAGGCCATTCTGCCCTCCATTGCCGCCATTCGTCAGCCGGTGATGATCCTGGGGGAGACCGGCACAGGCAAGGAGCAGATCGCCCGGGTCCTCTATCTGCGGGGGCCCCTGTGCAACCGGCCCTTTGTGGTGGCGGACTGCGCGCTGATGAACGACAAGAGCTGGGACTTCCTGCTCAACCACTACAACTCCCCCCTCAACGACACCGACGGCACCATCTACTTTCAGAACTTTGAGTCCATGCCGGACCAGCGCCGGCTGGAGCTGCTGTCGGTGATTCTGGAGACGGGGCTTCCCAAGCGGGAGCGGCTGATCTTCTCCTGCACCTGCTACGACGGGGCGCCCCCGGACACCACCCGGCTGTTCTCCATGAAGCTGGGGTGCCTGGTGCTGCGCCTGCCCCCCCTCCGCAGCCGCTCCGACGAGATCCCCTCCCTGGCCAGCCTCTACCTGGCCAGCCTGAATCTGGAGCTGGGCAAGCAGATCTCCGGCTTCGACCCCCGGGCCATGGAGCTGCTCACCCGGTACGAGTGGCCCAACAACTACACCCAGTTCAAGGGGGTGCTCTACGAGCTGGCCGCCCTGACCACATCCTCCTATATTCGCAGCAGCGCCGTGGCGGAGCTCCTGACCCGGGAGCGGAGCCTGAACCGGGGCGTCCCGCCCCGGCCCGACGCCGCCGCCCAGGGCCAGACCCTGGACGAGATCATCCGCAGCGCCATCTGGCAGGCTGTCTCCGCCAACAACGGCAACCAGACCGCTGCCGCCCGCCAGCTGGGGATCAGCCGCACCACCATGTGGCGCTACCTCAAGCAGGAGGACAAGCCCGCCAAAGCGGCGGGGAAACGCGCAGAACAGTGAGGTGTCTTATGGACAAGAACGCAAGCAGCAAGGAATATCTGATCTCTGACCGGCCGGCCAAGGCTCTGGTGACCTTCGCCCTGCCCATGATGGTGGGGAACCTCTTTCAGCAGCTGTACAACATGACCGACTCGGTGGTGGTGGGCCGGTTCGTGGGGGAAAACGCCCTGGCGGCGGTGGGGGCCTCCTACTCCCTGACCAACGTGTTCATCTCCATCGCCATCGGCGGCGGGGTGGGGGCCTCGGTGATCACCGCCCAGGCCTTCGGCCGCCGGGACTACCCCAGGATGCGCCGGTCCGTGGTCACCGCCCTCACCGCCTTTCTGGTCCTCAGCGTGATCCTGGGGGCCGTGGGGCTGGCTTTCTCCCCGGATATCATGGCCCTGCTGCGGACTCCGGAGAACATCATGGGGGACGCCGTAACCTATCTGAACATCTACTTCCTGGGCCTGCCCTTCCTCTTTATGTACAACGTCCTCTCCTCCATGTTCAACTCCCTGGGCCGCAGCCGCGTCCCCCTGTACCTGCTGATCTTCTCCTCCCTGCTGAACGTGGCGCTGGACCTGGTGGCGGTGTGCTGTCTGGAGATGGGTGTGGCCGGCGTGGCCTGGGCCACCCTGATCGCCCAGGGGGTGTCCGCCGTGGCGTCCTTCGTGATCTTCCTCCGGGAGCTGGGGACTTACCCCGCCGGCGGCGCCCGCTTCGACCTGGGGGAGCTGGGCAACATGAGCCGCATCGCCCTGCCGTCCATTCTCCAGCAGTCCACCGTGTCCATCGGCATGATGCTGGTCCAGTCGGTGGTCAACAGCTTCGGCTCGGAGATGCTGGCGGGCTACTCCGCCGCCATGCGGGTGGAGAACATCTGCATCGTCCCCATGTCCGCCATCGGCACCGCCATGAGCTCCTACACCGCTCAAAACTTCGGCGCCGGAAAATCGGACCGGGTCCGGCAGGGCTACCGGGCCGCCTACGGCATCCTGGCCGGGATCGCCGTGGTCCTGTGCCTGGTCTGCCAGCTCTTCGCCGAACCCATCATCTCCCTCTTCATGGAGGAGGGCGCCGCATCCCAGACCGCCCTGGCGGTGGGAATGTCCTGCACCCGGTTCCTGGGCTGGTTCTATGTCCTCATCGGCCTGAAGATGACCACCGACAGCGTGCTCCGGGGCTCCGGGGACATGACCGTGTTCACCATTGCCAACCTGGTCAATCTGGCCTTGCGGGTGGCGGTGGCAGTGCTCTTCGCCCCACGGTACGGCATCCAGATGGTGTGGGCGGCGGTGCCGCTGGGCTGGGCCGTCAACTACCTGATCTCCTTCGCCGAGTACCGCACGGGCAAGTGGCGGCGGCGGGGGACCACCGAAGCGGCGGGGTGACCCGGATTTGCGTAAAAACAAGGCGGGGGCCCGGACTTTTGTCCGGGCCCCCGCCTCAGTTCAACAGCCTATCGCGGCAAAGCGTTACTTTCCCGTCCCGGCGCAGTCCGCCGGGCCGCCCCGGAGCATCTCCAGGCCGTGGGCCAGGGTGGGCAGCACCGCCTCCAGGTTCTCCCGGGCGGCCTTGGGGCTGCCGGGGAGGTTGACGATCAGGGTCCGGCCCCGGATGCCCGCCGTGGCCCGGGACAGCATGGCCCGGGGCGTGATGGCCAGGGACGCCGCCCGCATGGCCTCCCCGATCCCCGGGGCCATCCGCCGGCATACGGCCTCGGTGGCCTCCGGGGTCACGTCCCGGGGGGCGAAGCCGGTACCCCCGGTGGTGACCACCAGGGCTATGTCCTTCCCGTCGGCCAGCTCCCGGAGGGCGGCCTCAATGGTCTCCTGCTCATCCGGGACCACCAGCCGCTCCGCCACCTGGTACCCCGCCGCCTCCAGCCGCTCCGCCACCACGGGGCCGCTGCCGTCGGGCCGCTCCCCGCGAAAGCTCCTGTCGCTGACAGTCACCACCGCCGCCTGAAATCCATCCATGTTTCGTCCTCCTTTTACTCTTCCAGCAGCATCAGCCGCTCCGGCGGCAGCGCCGCCCAGATCTCCTTTTGCTCGGGGAAATTTGCCCGCTGGTCCTTCGCCACCGCCATCCACAGGGCACCATCTTCCGCCGCCCCCCGGGGACGGAGGAGCACCAGCAGGGCGGACACGTCCTCCGCCGTCCGCTCCACCCGGCAGGGGAGGGCGTTGGCCTCCCCCGGCTCCGCGGGGCGGATGTGCTCCGCCCGGATGGCCAGAGCGGCGGCCTCCGGCCGCCAGGGGGCGGCGCAGCGGAGGACCGCCCCGCCCCAGGCCGGGACGCATACCGTCCCCGGCTCCGGCCCG
>DVGP01000116.1 GCA_018712665.1 Candidatus Pelethomonas intestinigallinarum
GGCCCGGCATGTCCCCATCCGGATCGGGGTCAACGGCGGCTCTCTGGAGAAGGAGCTGCGGCAGAAGTACGGCGGCGTCACCGCCCAGGCCCTGGTGGACAGCGCCATGGGTCATGTGGCCCTGCTGAACAAATTCGACTTTGACGACATATGCATCTCCGTCAAGTGCTCCTCTGTGCCCCTGACCATGGCGGCTTACCGGCTGCTGTCGGAGCGGTGTGACTACCCCCTCCATCTGGGGGTCACCGAGGCGGGGACCCCCTCCATGGGGCTGGTGAAGTCCGCCATGGGCATCGGGGGCCTGTTGTGCTTGGGGATCGGGGATACCCTGCGGGTGACCCTCACCGCCGACCCGGTGGAGGAGGTATACGCCGCCAAGAAGATCCTCCAGGCGGCGGGACTGCGCCAGGAGGGGCCCAACATCATTGCCTGTCCCACCTGCGGCCGGACCAACATCGACCTGATCCCCCTGGCGGAGGAGGTGGAGCGCCGTCTGGCGGACTGCAAAAAGCCCATCACCGTGGCGGTCATGGGCTGCGCTGTCAACGGCCCCGGGGAGGCCGCCGCCGCCGACGTGGGCATCGCCGGGGGAAAAGGGGAGGGGCTTCTCTTCCGCAAGGGGGAGATCTTGCGAAAAGTCCCCCAGGAGCAGTTGATTGAGGCGCTGATGGAGGAGATCGAAAAATTATAAAAATTTTTCTTCCGAATGGCTGCCATTCTCGTCGATAGTTCCTGGGCCTTCCCGGCCCAGACCCGGGTCACTTTTTGTCCGGACAAAAAGTGACCAAAAAACCGTTTAAGGGGGAGGGGGTTTCGACTCCCCCTCCCCCTTAAAAATTCCCCACCCGCAACGACACAAAAGGGGGCGCCCGCCCCCTTTTGGATTTCCCCGCATGAGAAAGGACCTGTCCTTAATTTCTACGAATACTCCCGTGATTGCGTCACAAGAACCATGTTTCGATAAGTATCCCAAGAAATATGTCCCCCTTTAACAAGCCGGCAGGCGGAGTCTCGTTGAGCACCAGACCGCAGATTAGCTGACAAAAACCTAATTCGGCGCAGAGATGTCCCAAATCTGATAGAAACCGATAGAAAAAGGAATCCAAAACCTTGGTTTTGGCGGTTTTTCGGTTCACTTTTGGGCGGCCAAAAGTGAACCGCGGGGTGCGGGGGCGCGTAGCCCCCGAGACCCTGGGGGTGTGGGGGCCGCAGCCCCCACAAGCTATCAATCAGAATGGCACCCATTCGGAAGAAAAGATAGAGAAACAGACAGTTACCCTACGGAGAGAGAAGCAGCGATGGCACAGAAGATACCATTTTTTGAATTATTCCCCACCCTGACCCTGCCCTGGAAGGAGCGGGTGGCCCTGGGGGAGGCGTACCTCACCGCCGTGGAGGTGGAGCGGGAGCGCCGGGAAATGACCATGGACCTGGTGACCCAGCGGGACCTGGGGGAGGGCCGCGGGGCGGTGGAGTCCGCTCTGGCCCAGGCCTACGACCTGCATAAGGTTGAGATCCGCCAGCGGGTGGAGGCGCCGGCCCAGTCCGCCGGCGGCAAGGCCAAGGGCGAGGGCGAGGTGGTCATGGGCGGCCCCATCCGGGGCCAGGTCCAGCCCATGGAGGGGTTGAACCCCAAGATGGGCAATGTAATCGTGGCGGGCCGGGTGTTCTTTGCCGACCTCTACGAGACCCGGCGGCCCGGCGTCTTCTGCCTGACCTTCGACATGACGGATTTCAAGACCTCCGTGCGGGTGACCAAGTACATGCAGAAGGAGGAGAAGGCGGCGCTGAAGAAGGACGTGAAGCCCGGCATGTGGCTGAAGGTCCAGGGCTACATCAAGCTCAACCGGGACGGCAGCGACATCCTGCTGGACCCCAGGAACATCACCACCTACCCCCACGAGATGCGGATGGACACCGCCCCGGTGAAGCGGGTGGAGCTCCACCTCCACACCTCCTTCTCCAACATGGACGCCCTCTCGCCTCTGAACCCCAAGGCGGGACCCGAGGGGAACATTGTCAAGCGGGCCCAGGCCTGGGGCCACCCGGCGGTGGCCATCACCGACCACGGCGTGGTCCAGGGCTTTCCCGACGCCTGGCACTCCGCCGGGGACATCAAGCTCCTCTACGGCATGGAGGGCTATTTTGTCAACAACCTGGACGACCGCATCGCTGTCCATGGTGACAAGGACTTTTCCTTTGCAGATGAATATGTGGCTTTCGACATCGAGACCACCGGCCTCCAGGTGAAGCGGGAGGCCATTACGGAGATCGGCGCCGTGGTCATCCGGGACGGCCAGGTCTGCGACCGGTTCCAGACCTTTGTGGACCCGGGGCGGCACCTGACGGCGGAGATCATCGCCCTCACCGGCATCACCGACGCCATGCTCCAGGGGGCCCCCCAGCCGGCGGAGGCGCTGAAGGCGTTCCTGGACTTCGCGGGGGACCGCCCCCTGGCGGCCCACAACGCGGAGTTCGACATCGGCTTCATCCGGGAGGGCTGCCGGAAGGCGGGACTGCCCTTCGACCCCACCTATGTGGACACCCTGATCCTGGCGCAGAACCTGCTGCCGGAGCTGGGGAAGTACAAGCTGGACGTGGTGGCGGAGCACTTGAAGCTCCCCGCCTTCCAGCACCACCGGGCCAGCGACGACGCCGCCACCTGCGGACTCTTCCTGCCACACTTCTTCCGGCGGCTGGAGGAGATGGGCGTGCGGTCCCTTCAGGGCGTGAACGCCGCCATGCCGGACCTGCGGAGCCGCGGCAAGGCCAACCGCCGTCCCCGGCACATCATCCTCATCGCCAAGAACAAGGTGGGGCTGAAGAACCTCTACCAGCTCATCTCCGCCTCCAACCTGAAGTACTTCAAGCGGGTGCCCATCATCCCCAAGAGCGAGCTGGCAACCCACCGGGAGGGGCTTATCGTGGGCTCCGCCTGCGAGGCGGGGGAGCTGTTCCAGGCGGTGGCGGAGTACAAGGACTGGGCGGAGCTCAAGCGCATCGCCAGCTTCTATGACTACCTGGAGATCCAGCCCCTGTGCAACAACGCCTTCATGATCCGGGAGGGGAAGGCCGCCGACGAGGAGGAGCTGCGGAACTTCAATCGCACCATTGTCCGCCTGGGGGAGGAGCTGGGCAAGCCGGTGTGCGCCACCGGGGACGTCCACTTCCTGGACCCGGAGGACGAGATCTACCGCCACATCCTCCTGGATACCAAGAAGTTCCCCGACTGCGACCAGCCCCTGCCCATCTACTTCAAGACCACCGACGAGATGCTCCAGGAGTTCAGCTACCTGGGGGAGGAGAAGGCTATGGAGGTGGTGGTCACCAACACCCGGGCCATCGCCGACATGGTGGAGACCTTCGACCTGCTGCCCAAGGGCAAGCTGTTCCCGCCCCGGCTGGAGAACTCCGAGGAGGACTTAAACCGCCTGGTCTGGGACAAGGTCCACGAGCTCTACGGCGACGACCCGCCCCAGCTGATCGTGGACCGGCTGAACGTGGAGCTGGGGGGCATCCTGGGCAAGTACGACGTGGTGTACATGTCCGCCCAGAAGCTGGTCCAGCGGTCGTTGGAGAACGGCTACCTGGTGGGCTCCCGTGGCTCCGTGGGCTCCTCCCTGGTGGCCTACATGTCCGGCATCACCGAGGTCAACGCCCTGCCGCCCCACTACCGCTGCCCCAAGTGCAAGCACAATGAGTTCATCACCGACGGCTCCTACGGCTGCGGCGCGGATATGCCGGACAAAGACTGCCCGGTGTGCGGGACTAAGTACGTGAAGGACGGCTTCGACATCCCCTTCGAGACCTTCCTGGGCTTCGGCGGCGGCAAGGTGCCGGACATCGACCTGAACTTCTCCGGGGAGTACCAGGCCAGGGCCCACCGCCACGCCATCGAGATGTTCGGCGAGACTCAGGTGTTCCGGGCGGGGACCATCGGCACCGTGGCGGAGAAGACCGCCTATGGCTACGTGAAGAAGTACCTGGAGGCCCGGGGCCTGAACCCCGGCCACGCCGAGGAGAGCCGCCTGGCCCTGGGCTGCGTGGGGGTCAAGCGCACCACCGGACAGCACCCCGGCGGCCTGGTGGTGGTCCCCGACGACATGGACGTGGAGGACTTCTGCCCCGTCCAGCACCCCGCCGACGCCGCCGACAGCGACATCATCACCACCCACTTTGAATACCACTGCATGGAGGACAACCTCCTGAAGCTGGACATGCTGGGCCACGATGACCCCTCCATGGTCCGGATGCTGGAGGACCTCACCGGCGTCAACGCCCGGGCCATCCCCCTGGACGACCCGGACACCCTGAGCCTCTTTACCAGCAGCAAGGCCCTGGGCTTTGAGAACGATGAGATCCTGGGCCCCACCGGGGCCGTGGCCATCC
>DVGP01000117.1 GCA_018712665.1 Candidatus Pelethomonas intestinigallinarum
CCGCCTGACGGGCCAGGCGCTGAAGCTTCTCCTCCAGATCCGTCACCTCCCCGGCGGTGACCAGCCCCAGATGGCGGCTCTCCAGGGAACACTCCCTCATGGGGGGGAGGTAGCCCAGGGGCCGCACCCGGCTGCCGAACCGCTTCGGCAGGGCCTCCGCCAGGAGCCGGTAGGTCCCGTCGGTGCACTGGTTGAAGATAACGCCCCGGATGCCACTGTCCGGCTGGAAGTCCAGGAACCCCTGGAGCACCGCCAGGGCGGAGAGGCTCATCCCCCTGGCGCCGATCACCAGCACCACCGGGCTGGCGGTGCTCCGCGCCGCCTCATAGGTGCTGGCCCGGTCCCCGGCGGGGCCTGCGCCGTCGTAATAGCCCATGACCCCTTCAATGACCGACACGTCCCGGTCTCCGCTGTTCCGCGCCAGCAGGTACCGGGCAGTGTCCGGATCGAAGAAAAAGGGGTCCAGGTTGGCGCTCCCGCCGCCGGTGATCTGGCTGTGGAACATGGGGTCGATGTAGTCCGGCCCGCACTTGCAGGCCCCCACCCGGAGCCCCCGGTCCACCAGGGCCCGGAGCACGGCGCAGGTGACGGTGGTCTTGCCGCAGCCGCTGTTGGCCCCGGCCAGCAGGAGCCGAGGCACACGTTTCTCCATATCCAGTCACCCCCTTGGCTGAAAGAAAAAGAAAAAGCCCGGCAGCGCAGTGCTGCCGCGGCCGTGTTTCCGCGTCGGATGCCCCCGCTCCCACATCCGGGGAAGAGAGGGGCTCGTCTCCAAGCAGGTCTCCTGGCTTACGGGTCCGGCAGGATCTCCCCTGCCTTGGCCGCGCCCCGCCTTCCCGGTCTCCCAGTGACTGGCTTTCGCCAACGGACGCCGGCCCACCCCGCTTACAGTGGCGGTACCGCCCGGGATTCTCACCCGGTTCTCTATTCTCCCCGGCGGGCCGGCCGCCCGGCGGGGCACTTGGAGGTTCTTTTCCCATGTATTGTATAGTTTCCCCATTCCCTTGTCAAGGCGGGACAGGATATTTTACCAATCTCCCGGCTTTGACAGCGGGGCCAAGTCGTGGTATGATGATCGACAGTGAATTTTCACGAGAGGGGAGAGGGACCATGGACCGGCTGCTGATGCACACCTGCTGCGCGCCGTGCAGCGTCTACTGCGTGGAGGCCCTGCGGGGGGAGGGGATCGAGCCCGTCAGCTTCTGGTACAATCCTAATATCCACCCCTACCAGGAGTACAAGGCCCGGCGGGACACCCTGGTGTCTTACGCCGAGCAGATCGGCATGGAGCTGATTGTCCGGGAGGACTACGGCCTCCGGGAGTTCGTCCGGGCAGTGGCGGGGGATCTGGACCACCGCTGCGGGTACTGCTACACCCACCGCCTGGAGGAGACCGCCCGGTACGCCGCCGAACACGGCTACACCCATATCACAACCACCCTCCTGGTGAGCCCCTACCAGGACCACGAGGGCATTGCCCGAGCAGGGAGGGCACTGGCGGAACGCTACGGCCTCACCTTTCTCTACCGGGACTTCCGGGTGGGCTTCCGCCAGGGCCAGGCCAAGGCTAGGGAGCTGGGGCTGTACATGCAGAAGTACTGCGGCTGCGTCTTCTCCGAGGAGGAGCGCTACGCCAAGCAAATCGCCCGGGACCGGGCCGCTTTTCAGCAGTCCGGCGCCGGTGAGGCGGAAAGCTTTATAAAAACTTAAAGATGTGCCGCTTGTTTTTCGCCGGTCAGGCGAATAGAATAGGAGCGGATAAAACAGTGACAAATCGTCCGCCCGGCAGAGGCGGAGGAAAGGAAGAATCAGTTTGGATCAGGAATTCCAGCGTATCATAGAGGACATCCTCGCTCACCCCCAGTTTCAGGAGCTGCGAAGCGTTCCCCACCACGGCGGGGACAACTCTCTCTACATCCACTCGGTGGATACCGCCTGGTGCGCCTACCGGATGGCCCGCCGGTTCCATATGTCTCCGGAGCGGGTGCGGTCGGTGACCCGGGCGGCCCTGCTTCACGATTTCTTCGGCTACAACTGGCACAGCGAGGACTACCGCCGGAGAAAGCGCTTCTACTCGGGGCTGCGGCGTATCACCCATATGCACGCCTTCATCCACGGGGCCATGGCCGCCCGCCGGGCGGACCGGCTCTTTGGGCTGAGCCAGCGCCAGCGGGACGCCATCACCAGCCACATGTTCCCCCTGGCCCCGGTGCCGAGGAACTCCGAGGCCTGGGTGCTGACCCTGGCGGATAAGGTGGTGGCCTCCCGGGAGGTGGGGGAGACGGTGGGGCTGCACATGAGCAGGCTCCGCCGGAAAAAGCGCGCTGCCCGGAGGGCGGCCTGAGCGGCGAAAATTTGATATGCGCCTATGACGCTCAGGAGCGGCAGTCGTTTTGACTGCCGCTCCTTTTATGTTCCCATATCCGTATCAGGCGCGGAATGCCTCCCCCACGGCGGCCATCTGCTCCGCCGTGGGCCGTGTCCAGGGGAAGATGAGCTCCACGATGCGGTCCTCGTAGCAGAGGACATACCAGCCGGTGGGCCCGGCGGTCCAGCTGCCTGCCAGCTCATAGGCCGCCTCCGCCCCCCAGGGGGCGGGGTCCCTTGGCTCGTAGACGTCCCCTGGCATCCAGCCTCTGATCCCCCCGAGGATCTGCTCCCGGCACCAGTCGTAGAGGAGGGGCAGCTTCACCACCGTCACCGTGTATTCCAGGCTCATGAGCTGTCCGGTGTTCGCCAGATCCCCGTGGTGCTGGATCTCGATCCGCTCCAGAATGAGAGAGCGGTTGGCGTTGTACATGAGGAGGTCGCCGTCGGCCAGAGGCTCGTCTGTCAGGTCCTCCAGGACCAGGGGGTAGTCCTCCGCCGTCTCCTCCGGCGGGATCAGGCCGCTAGAATATGCCCGGAACAGTCCCCAGGTGATGACGCCGATGACGAGAAGGGCAAAGAGAAAGGCGGCGCCGATGGTCAGGGCCCGGTTGGTCCCCCGGGAGGCCCCCTGCCCTTTGAGATACCGCTTTACGGCGTACACAAGGGCGAATAGGGCAATGTAGTAGCCGATCATTGCCACGGCGGTCCACCGCAGGAGGGGGGAGCCATTGGTGAACACGGACAGGA
>DVGP01000018.1 GCA_018712665.1 Candidatus Pelethomonas intestinigallinarum
GGTCACCATCGGCGACAACGTCTGGATCTGCGCGGGGGCGCTGATCCTGCCGGGCGTTACCATCGGCGAGGGCAGCGTGATCGGCGCCGGGAGCGTCGTCACCAGGAGCGTTCCGCCCAGATGTCTCGCCGTCGGGAATCCCTGCCGGGTCATCCGCAGCCTATAGTCCTGCCGCGGGATGCGGCAAGACGCTGTGCGCGCTATACGCAAGAGAAAACTGCGTGGGCTTTCTGATCATCCTGGGAAAAGACGAGCGGGCAAAATTCGAAGCGGATCGGGAAAGCTACGCAAAAGAGGTCCAAGAAAGATATGACGGCGCCCAGACCTACCATGATGGGAAATGGATCATGTTCGAGCCGGTGGATGATTCCTTGTTTCAAGATTTCATGAGGCTGCTGCGGATCAAAAGAAAACCAAACAAAAAGTAAGGTCCCAATCGGTCATACGGCTTCCAGTTCGCCGGGCAGCCTAAAAATGCCGTTACTTTCCCACTGCTCCGCAGTGTGAAAGTCCTCGCTGCGCGAGCCGCACGCCTTGCGCGGCAAGGCTTTGCGGGGCATTCGATTGGATTCGAGGCGGGCTTTGCCCCCTCGAGCTCCCCCTGCGCTGTGCAGCTTTTTACTTCTGAAGAGAGTTCTTCTACACACCGAGAGGAGCGCCGCCCACTTCAAAAAGTGGGCGGCGCTCCCCTTTTGTTCGCGTCCTGTTTGTCAGCCGTTGGGTCCGTTTGTGTGCGACCCTATCAGTATCCACAAAGCCGCCTCACGCATTCTTCAGCGCGGGGAAGGACAGGGAGGACCGCTCCTCCTCGTCCCGGTCCGCCCGGACCGCCGCGGCGGCGGGCTGGACCAGGTCGGCCCGGATGGCCTGGGCCTGGACAGCGGTCTCCCCCGCCCGCTGCCGCTCCCGGTTCTTCCGGGCGTTGGCCAGCATCAGCTTCAGGCGGTTCTCCTGGTTGACCTTGGTGGCCCCGGCGTCGTAGTCGATGGCCACGATGTTGATGTTGGGGTTTTTCGCCTTGATGGGCTTCATCATGCCCTTGCCGCAGATGTGGTTGGGCAGGCAGCCGAAGGGCTGGGTGCAGACGATGTTGTCCACGCCCTTGTCGGCCAGCTCCAGCATCTCCGCCGTCAGCAGCCAGCCCTCCCCCATCTTCACGCCCATGCTGATGGTCCCCTGGACCAGGTCGATGGTGTGGGTGAAGAGGGTGGGCGGCGAGAAGCGGCCATGGGCGTTCATGATGTCGATCATGTCCTGCTCCTTGCCCAGCAGATAGCGGTAGGCCACCTTGTAGGCGATCTGGGCCTTCTTCTGCAGGCCGTAGAGCTTGTAGTCCAGGATGTTGTTGTACACGCAGTAGAGGCAGAAGTCCAGGAGCCCGGGAATCACCGCCTCGGCCCCCTCGCTGACCAGGAACTGCTCCAGGTTGTTGTTGCCCAGGGGGGAGTACTTCACGAAGATCTCCCCCACAATGCCCACCTTCACCGTGTCCCGCTCCTCCACGGGGATGGCGGCGAAGTCGTCCAGGATGCGGCGGTAGTTGTCCTTCACCCGGCGGTAGCTCAGCCGGCCGCCGTCGGTCATCTCCAGGGCCAGCCGCTCCGTCCACCGGTCCGCCAGGGCCTGGGCGCTGCCCTTTTCCACCTCGTAGGGCTTCACCTGGTTGACCAGGGACATGAGCAGGTCCCCGTAGAGGACGCCGTACATCATCCGGCAGATGAGCCCCAGGTTCAGCTGGAAGCCGGGGTGCTTCTCCAGCCCGGCCATGGACAGGGAGATCACGGGCACGTGGCCCATCCCCGCCTTGGCCAGGGCCTTCCGCAGCAGGTGGATGTAGTTGCTGGCCCGGCAGCCTCCCCCGGTCTGGAAGAGGATGAGGGCCACCTTGTCCGGGTCGTACTTCCCGCTCTGCAGGGCGTCCAGAAACTGGCCGATGACCAGGATGGCGGGGTAGCAGGTGTCGTTGTGGACGTATTTCAGGCCCATCTCCGCGATCCGGGGGCCGCTGGTCTCCAGCAGCTCCACCTTGTAGCCCACCTTCTCCATCACCTTGCCGATGATCTTAAAGTGCATGGGGAGCATGTTGGGCACTAGGATGGTGTGGGTGTGCTTCATCTCCTCGGTGAAGACCACATAGCCCTTCTCCTGATCCACTGTCATACCGCTTCCCCTCCTTCCTTCGCTTCCAGGGCGCCGATGAGGCTCCGCAGCCGGATCTTCACCGCGCCCAGATTGGTGATTTCATCAATTTTGATCTGTGTGTACAGCTTGTCGCGCTCCTCCAGGATGCGGCGGACCTCGTCGGTGGTGATGGCGTCCACCCCGCAGCCAAAGCTCACCAGCTGCACCAGCTGCACATCCGGGTTCTCACAGGCGAACCGGGCCGACCGGTACAGCCGGGCGTGGTAGGTCCACTGGTTGAGGACGTGAACCGGCTGGAGGTCCGCCATGTGGCAGACGCTGTCCTCGCTGACCACCACGAAGCCCAGGGAGGCGGCCAGCTTGTCGATACCGTGGCCGATCTCCGGGTCGATGTGATAGGGCCGGCCCGCCAGGATCATGATGGGCCTGCCGTGGGCCCGGGCCCAGCGGACGGCCTCCTCTCCCTGCCGCCGGACCTGGGTCATGTGGGCGGCGTAGGCGTCAAAGGCGTGGTCCACCGCCTGGCGGACCTCCTTCGCCGTCACCGAGGGGAACACCGCACGCAGGCTGGCGGTGAGCTCCTTCGTCAGCTCCCTCCTGTCGTTGATGTTCAGGAAGGGGTAGAGGAAGTTGGTCCGGGAGAGATCGTCCATGTTGCCGTGGAGGAGCTCGGAGTAGTAGGCCACCACGGGACAGTTGTAGTGGTTGTCGCTCTCCCCCTCGTCCACGTTGTAGGTCAGGCAGGGGTAGAAGATGGCGTCCACCCCCCGCTCCAGGAGCACCTCCATGTGGCCGTGCATGATCTTGGCCGGGTAGCAGGCGGTGTCCGAGGGGATGGAGAACTGGCCCTTCTCGTAGATCCGCCGGCTGGAGAGGCCGGAGACCTCCACCCGGAAGCCCAGGTGGGTGAAGAGGGCGTGCCACAACGGCAGCAGCTCGTACATCCCCAGGGCCAGGGGCAGGCCGATGGTGCCCCGGATCTCCGCCCCCGGCGTCAGGGCCATGAGGGCGTCCCGCTTCCAGGCGTAGAGGTTGGGGACCTCCTCCGTCACCTTCAGCCCCAGGCCCTTCTGGCACTGGTTGCCGGAGATGTATTTCTTCCCGCCGCCGAAGCTGTTGATGGTCAGCCGGCAGTGGTTGGTGCAGCCCTGGCAGGTGGCGGCCTTGGCGGTGTGGACGAAGCTCCTCAGCCCCTCCGCCGTGATGATGGAGCTCTCCTTCAGATCCATGGCGTACAGCGCCGCGCCGTAGGCCCCCATGAGCCCGGCGATGGCGGGGCGGATCACGTTCTTTCCCAGCTCCAGCTCGAAGGCCCGGAGGACGGCGTCGTTGTAGAAGGTGCCCCCCTGGACCACGATGTGCTCCCCCAGCTCGTCGGCGGAGCCCGCCCGGATGACCTTGTAGATGGCGTTTTTCACCACCGAGACGGACAGCCCCGCGGAGATGTCCTCCACGGTGGCGCCGTCCTTCTGGGACTGCTTCACCGAGGAGTTCATGAACACGGTGCACCGGCTGCCCAGGTTCACCGGGGCCCCGGCGTGGAGTCCCTTCTCCGCGAAGGCGGCGGCGTCGTAGCCCATGGACCGGGCGAAGGTCTCGATGAAGGACCCGCACCCGGAGGAGCAGGCCTCGTTGAGCATGATGGAGTCGATGGCCCCGTTTTTGATCTTGAAGCACTTGATGTCCTGGCCGCCGATGTCCAGGATGAAGTCCACCTGGGGGCAGAAGTGCTTGGCGGCGGTGTAGTGGGCGATGGTCTCCACCACGCCCTTGTCCACGCCGAAGGCCGCCTGGATCAGCTCCTCCCCGTAGCCGGTGACGGCGCTGCCCCGGATCTTGATCCGGTCCCCGCACAGGCTGTAGATGGTCTCCAGCTGTTCCTTGACGATCTGCACCGGGTTGCCCCGGTTGGAGGCGTAGTAGGTGTAGAGCAGCTCCTTGTCCCGGCTGAGGAGGGCAAGCTTGGTGGTGGTGCTGCCGCAGTCGATGCCCAGCCAAGCGTCCCCCTCGTATGTAGCGATGTCCCGGCTGGGGACGTCGGCGGCGGCGTGGCGGGCCCGGAACGCCTCGTAGTCCGCCTGGGAGGCGAACAGCGGCGGCAGCAGGTTGCTCTCGTCCCGGACGGAGACGCTGTTTTCCAGCTTTTCCCGCAGCTCCGCCACCGTGTAGGTCCCGCCGGAGGATGTGCCGTAGAGGGCGGCGCCCAGGGCCACGGCGAAGCGGCCGTACTCCGGGAACACCGCCTGCTCGTCCGTCAGGCCCAGGGTCTCCTGGAACCGGCGGCGCAGGCCCTTGCAGTAGTAGAGGGGGCCGCCCAGGAAGAGGACCTTCCCGGCGATCCGCCGGCCCTGGGCCAGGCCGGCGATGGTCTGGTTGACCACCGCCTGGTAGATGCTGGCGGCCACGTCGGCGTGCTTGGCCCCCTGGTTGAGCAGGGGCTGGATGTCCGTCTTGGCGAAGACGCCGCACCGGGAGGCGATGGGGTAGAGCCGGGTGCTCTCCAGGCTCATCTTATCCAGCTCATCCACGGTGACGTTCAGCAGCGTGGCCATCTGGTCGATGAAAGCGCCGGTGCCTCCGGCGCAGGAGCCGTTCATCCGCTCGTCGATGCCGCCGTCGAAGAAGATGATCTTGGCGTCCTCCCCGCCCAGCTCGATGACGGCGGAGGCGTCCGGCTCCAGCCGCTCCACCACCTCCCCGGTGGCGAAGACCTCCTGGACGAAGGGCACCCCCGCCCCCTGGGCCAGCCCCAGGCCGGCGGACCCGGAGATGGCGGCGGTGAAGGGCCGGTCCTTGATGTAGGGCGCCGCCTCCTCCAGCAGCTCCAGGGTCTTCTGCCGGACCTGGGAGAAGTGGCGCTGGTATTGCTCAAAAATAACGCGGCCGTCCTCAAGCAGTACGACCTTGGCGGTGGTGGAGCCAATGTCGATGCCCAGGGCCAGCCTCTGTGCCTGCTGGTTCATGCTTGTCATTTCCCGCCCCGGCAGCCGGGGCGCTTCCTCCTTTTTCCTCTGGCCCGCGCCTTGCGCGGACTCGCCCATTTTTTGCTGTATTATAGCATAGAATACGGAATAAATTCATGTACAAGTTGTTAAAAGATCAGAAAAAATGCGAGGAAATATTTCGAGGAAATGACGGAACCCGCCAAAAGCGCGAAAAAGCGGGAGGATCGGGCGGCATAAAATCTCAAACCGCGCCGGCGGAAACGGCTTATGCCCATTCTCCCACAGAAAATCTTAAGGCCCTCTTAAACATTCGGCCCCTTTTTTCTTAAAGCGTTTCATGGTACAATAGCCCATGAAAGGTGGGAGAAACCTGATATGGCCAACATCTTGATCTGCGACGACGAGCGGGACATCGTTTCCGCTCTGAAAATCTATCTCTCCTCCGAGGGGTACACCCTCTTTGAGGCATATACCGGCCGGGAGGCCCTGGAGGTGGTGAAGAAGCACGACATCCACCTCATCCTCATGGACATCATGATGCCGGAGATGGACGGCATCTCCGCCACCGCCAAGCTCCGGGAGACGTGCAACGTCCCCATCATCCTGCTGACCGCCAAGAGCGAGGACACCGACAAGGTCCTGGGGCTGAACATGGGGGCGGACGACTACATCACCAAGCCCTTCAACCCCATGGAGGTCCTGGCCCGGGTCCGGTCCCAGCTGCGGCGGTACACCTCCCTGGGGGGCATGGAGCAGAAGCCCAACCGGATCGTCATCGGCGGCATCGCCCTGGACGACGACACCAAGACCGTCACCGTGGACGGCGAGCCGGTGAGCCTGACCCCCATCGAGTACAACATCCTGCTGCTGCTCATGCGCCACCCCGGGCGGGTCTACTCCTCCGCCCAGATCTACGAGAAGGTGTGGAACGAGAGCGCCTTCGGCTCCGAGGGGGCCGTGGCGGTCCACATCCGGCACCTGCGGGAGAAGCTGGAGATCAACCCCTCCGAGCCCCGGTACCTGAAGGTTGTGTGGGGCCTGGGATACAAGATGGAGCCAAACAACTAACGAACAAAGGAGGTCGTCCACATGAAAAAGCTGCTGATGGCGCTGCTCTTCCCTGTGCTGGCGCTGGCGGGGCTGTACTGCCTGCTGAAGTGGAAGGTGTATTACGATGCGTGACATACGGGGCAGCCTGGCCGCGAAGATCGCGGCGGCGGCGCTGCTGGTGGTTCTCATCGGCGGGGCGGTCCTGGCTGTGCTCGGCACGACCATGGTCTGGCGCGGCTTCGGAACCGCGGAGACCTACGTGATGGACGACCTCTGTCCCATCGAGGGCGGCATGTACTGTGCCCTGTGGATGACCACCGGGGACCCATCGGAGGCACGTGTCCAGGACTATGCCCATGAGCTGGAGAGCGGCTACCAGGGGCTCCTCTGGTCCATCTACGACGGGGACCCGGATACGGGGACGCTTCTGGCCACCAACAGGGACGCCTACGCCTCCTCCCCCCTGCTCCCCGGCCAGCGGGTCCTGGTGGCGGACAATGACGGCGAGACCGCCCAGGGCTACTACACCGTGGTGGGACAGCTCACCTCCCCCCTGCCCCAGGGAGGCAGCTTTGCCTTCTATCAGGCTATGTATGATATCCTCCATCCCCTGGCCGGAGGCCTGCCTCTGCTGACGGTCCTGCTGGCAGCGGCCGCTGTGGCGGACCTGGTCTTTCTTCTCAGCGCCGCCGGCCACCGCCGGGGCACAGAGGGGATCGTCCCCAACTGGCAGGACCGCATTCCTCTGGACCTGTACCTCCTGGCCGGCGGCCTCCTGTTCTTCGCCTTGCTGACGGTAACAATGGAGACCCTTTCCATGGTTGGGTACGCCTCAACCCCCAACCTGTCCTACGTGACGGCGGCGGCCTGTTCCGCCGCCGGGGTGATCTTGTCGGCACTGGCGGTGCTCATGAGCCTGTCCACCCGCGTCAAGCTGGGCAAGTGGTGGCGCAACTCCCTGTGCTACATGCTCTTCCGGTGGGTGCGGCGGCTGTGGCGGCGGTTCCTGGCCGGGGTGCGGGGACTGATCGGCATTCTCCCCATGACCTGGCGGACGGTGATGCTGGCCGCCGGCGTGCTGTTCCTCCAGCTGTGCCTGTCCCTGCTGTCCTTCCACAGCTACGCCAACAACGGCCTGTTCTTCCTCTTGCTTCTGGCTCTGGATGGGGCTGTCATCGCCGGGGCGGCGTGGCTCACCGTCCAGGCCCAGAAGATCCGGGATGAGGGACGGGCCCTGGCGGAGGGGAACCTGGAGGCCAAGATCGACACCCACGGCATGTACCGGGATCTGAAGGCCCACGCGGAGAACCTCAACGCCATCGGCCAGGGCCTCAACCGGGCGGTGGAGCAGCGGATGCGGTCCGAGCGGCTGAAGACTGAGCTCATCACCAACGTCTCCCACGACATCAAAACGCCCCTCACCTCCATCGTCAACTATGTGGACCTGCTGGAGAAGGAGGAGCTGCCGGAGAAGGCCCAGGAGTATCTGGCGGTGCTGGACCGGCAGTCCCGGCGGCTGAAGAAGCTGACGGAGGATCTGGTGGAGGCCAGCAAGGCCTCCACCGGCAACGTGGCCGTCCACCTCTCCCCCATCCTGGTCAACGAGATCGTCCACCAGGCCATCGGGGACTACAGCGAGAAGCTCACCGCCGGGAAACTGGAGGTCATCGTGAACACCTACGAGGGCAACCTGGAGGCCATGGCCGACGGGCGGCTGCTGTGGCGGGTACTGGACAACCTTCTGGGCAATGTGTGCAAGTACGCCCTGGCGGGCACCCGGGTCTATGTGGACCTGACCGCCCGGGACGGCAGGGTGTACCTGTCCATCAAGAATATCTCCCGGGATCCCCTGAACGTCAGCGCCCAGGACCTGATGGAGCGGTTTGTCCGTGGGGACGCCTCCCGGCACACGGAGGGCAGCGGCCTGGGGCTGAACATTGCCAAGAGCCTGATGGACCTGATGGGCGGAACCTTTGACCTCAGTGTGGACGGCGACCTGTTCAAGGCCCAGCTGTCCCTGCCCACCTCCTCCGGCGCCGCGCCCCCCCAGCCGGAACCGGAGGAGAGCCGAAAGGCCCCGCCGGAGGAGGCCCCGGCGGAACACCACGCCGGCCCCCTGGAAAAGCTGCGGCGCCTGCTGTTACGGGAATAGGAAATCGCTGGGAAAACGAGACCATTCATGCGGCAAAAAGCCGGCCGGCGCCGGGCGGAGAAGATCCTGCCCGGCGCCGGCCGGTTTTTTCTGTTTCCCACTGTTTTCCCTGACCCGCTCCCTCGCGGGCCTCACTCCCCACGGCGCTCCCGCTCCCGGCGGTACTGGCCCAGGAGGCCGTCATACTTCCGCCCGGCGGCCCGGTAGAACAGCTCAAACCCCAGGGTGAACACCGCGAAGGCCGCGGCGAAGGCGCCGCCGAACACCAGCCACGCCCCCAGCTGGTCCGTGGGGAACCACCGGAACAGCCAGGCCGCTCCCGCCAACAGCGGGAAAAACAGGGCCAGGAACAGCAGGGCCCTGCGGGTATACCGCATCTTCTTGAGGATGTTGTCGGTAAAGCACAGGTACTGGATGGCGCTGCCCAGGGCGCAGACGAGCAGCAGGGACAAAAGCTTCCCGATCCCCACCGTCTCCTCCCCGTACAGCAGGCTGACCGCGGCGTAGATCACCGCCGCCGCCGTAAAGCTCAGGCTGGCCGCCGTCTTCCATTCCGACACAAAGCGCAGGAATCCTCTCATTTCACAAAGCTCCTTTCCAGCTCCCGCAGCTTTTCCCTCCAGGCGGCGGCGCACTGGCGGGACACGTACAGCCGCTCGCCCCCCTCCATGGTCACCAGCAGCCGTCCGCCCAGCTCCGGCCGGATGGACTGGACGTGGCGGAAGCTGACGATGGCGGACCGGCTGGCCCGGAGGAACTCCAGCCCCGCCAGGGCCTCCTCCAGCTCGTAGAGCCGCAGGGCGCTCTCGTAGACCCGGCCCAGGGTGTAGAGAAAGGTCCGCTTATCCGCCGTGTCGATGTAGAGGATGTCCTTCACATCCAGCAGATAGCTCTCCCCCTCCCAGGTCCCCACCAGCTTCCGCTGGTGGACCCGGAGCATGGCCACAAAATGGAGGATGTCCTCGTCCGCCTGGGGACAGTTGATGATGACCTCCGTCTCCGGGAAGGCCGGGTCCTGGTTCAGCGTAATCTTCATGGTCCCCCCTCCTTCTGGGTCCATTGTAGCAGAGACGGCGGGGTTGGCAAGGGCTTTCTCCCCAGCGGGAGATTTTATGGCGTCAGCGGCAGGATCTCAGGCGCGAAGCGCCAGGCCGCGCCGCCGGGGACGACACATGGCCGGTCCGGTATGCTGCCGACAGCAAAACAGGCCCGGAGGCTCTTTCACGCCTCCGGGCCTGCATTCTACTTTGTGTCCAGGCAAGCTCACCGGCTCTCCAGGGCGTCCAGCAGCTCCCGGCGCAGGGTGAGGATTCCGCCGACGTGGTAGTTCGTCACCACGTCCAGCTCCATCACCGAATCCAGGGGCCGGTCGTCCAGGATCTTGGCCCCGCAGGCCGCCAGGCGGCGGCGGTTCTCCTCATTGAGCCTACCGGGCCGCTCCATGCTGCCTAGGACGCCCAGCTGGTAGACCAGCTCCTTGGCCTTCCGGTCGCAGAGCTTGAACCGCTCCAGCTGCTGGCGGCGGCGCTTCCCATTGAACAGGTAAATCTGGTTCGCAAAAATTGTCAGCTGCTTCTCCAGTCTTGAGATCGTACCGGATATTTTGTCCGCGTCCGGCAAAATATCATCCCCATCGAACATGTTCTCCAGGAAGGCGATCAGGTCCCGGTCCAGGCTTTCGATGGTGTCCCGGATCTTCCGGCTGTTGTCGTAGGGGAAAACCAGAACATTGATCACCATGCCCACCCCCAGGCCGATGGCGGTATCCCAGATCCGCCCGGCGGCATACTGGAGTGGGACGATGTCCGGGGTGGTGCAGATCATCACCAGAATAAAGCACGGCAGGGAGGGTGAAATGGTGATATGCAGGCTATTGTAGGCGGTGATGATCAGGATGACGCCGATCCAGATGGCGGTCAGGTGGCTGATGGGCAGCTGCAAAAACAGCACGCCGGCCAGCGCCCCGCAGATCACCCCCAGGATCTGGGAGAGACACGCCTCCACAGACGCCTTGAAGGTGGGCTGGACCACGGACATGGCTCCCAGCATGGCGAAGATCAGCTTCGAGGCGCTGGACCCGTACTGGTCCACGATCACCATGGAGACAATGATCGCCGCCGCGGTCTTGATGGTCCGCAGCCCTACATGGAACCTCCGTCTCCTGTTCCAAATCCGCTCCCGCATCCGCAGTTCCTCCTTTCGCCTCCAGTCCACTCCCACGCGCTCTGCTCAAAATCTCTTGTTTACATCATACCATGGGCTGCAGCGTCCGTCAAACACCAAAGCGGTCTCCCTGCGGTCTCCTCCAGCGGGCATCCCCGCAAAGCACTGCAAATACAGGACTTTCCCAACGGTCGAGTCCCAAAACAGCCGCAAATCCTTGACGGGGCCAGCCGGCGGTGGTACAGTGGCGGCACCGCTGAAAGGAGTGATCGTCATGTCCCTGAAAACAAAGCCATTGGACCGGGACGCCATCAAATTGATCGCCATTGTCCTCATGCTGGGCAACCACATCGCCGCCGTCTTTCTGCCCCTGGGGGTGTTCCCCTGGCAGATCGTCTCAGATCTGGGCTACTTCACCGCCATCACCATGTGCTGCTTCCTGGTGGAGGGGTACCGCCACACCCGCTCCCGCAAAAAATACGCCCTGCGGCTCCTGGTCTTCGCCCTCCTGTCCCAGTTCCCCTGGCGGCTGGCCCTGGTGAACAACCACAACCTCAACATGCTCTTCACCCTCCTGCTGTGTTTCCTGCTGCTGTCGGGGCTGGACCGGGTGGAGAGCCGGGCGGGAAAGGCCGCGCTGGCCCTGGCGGCCACAGCCCTGTCCCTGTTCTGCGACTGGGCACTGCTGGCCCCGGTGTTTACCCTGCTGTTCGCCTGGGCGGGAGAGGACCAGAGGAAGAAGGGCGTCGCCTTTGCCGTCTCCATCCTCCTCTTCGGTGGGCTCAACTTCGCAAGCTATCTGGAGCGGCTCACAGTGGCGCAGGCTCTGCTCTGGACCCTCAGCGCCATCTCCGGCCAGGTCCTGGCGGCGGTGTGCATCCTGTTTCTCTACAACGGCCAGCAGGCCCGGCGGGGCCAGCCCCTCTTCAAGTGGTTCTTCTACGCCTTCTACCCTCTGCACCTGCTGGTCCTGGGAGTTCTGCGGCTCCTGACCGCGTGACAAATATGACAGAAAAGAACGCCCCGGACTTTCGTCCGGGACGCAGCTTGTCAAAAAAGCCTCGCAGAGTTCCGCCGCCCGGAGGCGGCGGAAGAAAATCAAATCGTTTTTCCGGCGGCGTGTACGTCGGAAAAACACTTTGCGCGGAGCGAGCGTCGCAGGGACCGCCAGGAACCGAGGCGCAAGCGCAGCGAATCCCCTTTGGCGGAAAAGGCGTCAGCCTTTTTCGACAGGCTCAAGCCCCGGACTTTCGTCCGGGGCATGAGCAGTATGATCGTGCCTGATATTCGGGTATCTCTTAGAACACGCCCTGCTCCATCATGGCCTCGGCCACCTTCTTAAAGCCCGCCAGGTTGGCGCCGGCCACCAGGTTGTAGCCCAGGCCGTACTCCTCGGCGGCCTCCATGGACACCCGGTGGATGTTCTCCATCATCTTGTGCAGCTGGGCGTCCACCTCCTCGGCGGTCCACACCAGGCGCTCGCTGTTCTGGCTCATCTCCAGAGCGGACACGCCCACGCCGCCGGCGTTGACGGCCTTGCTGGGGGCCACGATGACGCCGGGCTGCTCCATCAGGTAGAACAGAGCGTCATTGGTGGTGGGCATGTTGGCCACCTCAATGTAGTACTTCACGCCGTTGGCCACGATCTGCTTGGCGTGCTCCATGTGCACGTCGTTCTGCATGGCGGAAGGCATGACCACATCCACCTTCACGCCCCAGGGCTTCTCGCCGGGGTAGAAGGGCACGCCGAACTTGTCCGCGTAGTCCTGGACCCGGTTGCGGCCGCTGTTGCGCATCTCCAGCAGATAATCCACCTTCTCCTGGCTGGAGGAGACGCCCTCCTCGTCGTAGATGTAGCCGTCGGGGCCGGAGAGGGTGACCACCTTGGCGCCCAGGTGCAGGGCCTTCTTGCAGATGCCCCAGGTCACGTTGCCGAAGCCGGCGCAGGCGATGGTCTTGCCCTTGATGTCCTCGCCCTCGTGCTTGAGAACCTCCTGGAGGTAGTACATGGCGCCGTAGCCGGTGGCCTCGGGGCGGGTCAGGCTGCCGCCGTAGGAGAAGCCCTTGCCGGTGAGGACGCCGTTCTCCCACACGCCCTTCAGGCGGCGGTATTGGCCGAACAGATAGCCGATCTCACGGCCGCCCACGCCCATGTCGCCGGCGGGCACGTCGATGTCGGGCCCGATGTAGCGGTACAGAGCGGTCATATAGCTCTGGCAGAAGCGCATGATCTCCGCGTCGGACTTGCCAGCGGGGTCGAAGTCCGCGCCGCCCTTGCCGCCGCCGATGGGCAGACCGGTGAGGCTGTTCTTGAAGATCTGCTCAAAGCCCAGGAACTTGATGATGCCGGGGTAGACGTTGGGCTGGAAGCGCAGGCCGCCCTTGTAGGGGCCGATGGCGCCGTTGAACTGGCAGCGGTAGCCGATGTTGGTGTGGTAGTTGCCGTTGTCGTCCATCCAGACGACCCGGAAGGTGAACATGCGCTCAGGCTCCACGATCCGGTTGAGCAGGTCGGCCTTCTCATACTCGGGGTGCTTGTCGATCATGGGGGCGATGGAGGTGAGCACCTCCTCCACGGTCTGCACGAATTCAGGCTCGTTGCCGTGCTTCTTCTTCACGTTTTCGATTACGCTGGCCACATAGGCATTCATTGGACGTATCCTCCTCAAATTTTTCCATCCGGAGGAAGGGGGACTGCGGGTCGCCCTCCCTCTCCTCCCCACCATACTAACACCATTTTTAGGAAAACTCAATATAGATTTTTGTGAAATTTCCTGTATGTCCTGTATAAAATGTAGAATCTCGCCCTCCTCTTTTGTCACTTCCGACAGCATCTCCCGCTCCCTTGACTTTGCCCCCGCCTATCATATAAAATAGTGTGTGGACCGACAGGCACGGGCCTCCCTGTCCGCCGCCGGCGTCCGCGGTCCTATGTCTTAATTGTAAGGAGGAATCCCCCATGACGTACACCATGAAGGTCGCCGGCCTGGAGCGGCAGCTTCCCCTGTGCAAGGTCTCAGACGACCTCTACATCGGCGCGTTCGTGATCTTCGGCGACGCGGAGCTCACCGTGGCCTGCGCCAAGGAGCTGCTGGAGCGCATCCCCGCCGGCAGCTATGACTACATGCTCACCGCCGAGGCCAAGAGCATCCCCCTCATCCACGAGATGGCCCGCCAGAGCGGGGCGAAGAAGTACTTCATCGCCCGGAAGGGGTCCAAGGTCTACATGCCCGACCCCATCCACGTCTCCGTCCGCTCCATCACCACCCTGCGGACCCAGGACCTGTTCCTGGGCAGCGATGACTGCGCCATGATGAAGGGCAAGCGCATCCTCATCGTAGACGACGTGATCTCCACTGGCGAGAGCCTCCACGCCCTGGAGGAGCTGGTGCGGGTGGCCGGGGGCACCGTCACCGGCCGGGCCGCCATCCTGGCGGAGGGCGACGCCCTGAAGCGCCCCGACATCACCTACCTGGCCCCCCTACCGGTGTTCAACGCCGACGGGACGGTGAAGGGATAACTATCATTTTCGCGGCGAAGCGGCGGCGGGCATATGCCCGCCGCCGCATATTTCTCGAACAGGTTGAAGCTGCCGTCAACCGCCGAAGTCCACCGTGATGTCCCCCATACCAGAGCTGGCGGTCAGGGACAGCTCGCCCTCCGTTTTCCGCTGGGGCGTGTCGTAGGTGGTCCCGTCAATGCGGATGCTGCCCATAGCGCTTTCCAGGTCATAGGCGCAGGAGGCCAGGGCGCTGTCCGTATCCACGTCCACGCTCCCCATGCCGGTCTCCAACTCGGTCCTGGCGGCGATGGGGCCCCGCAGGGCAATTTTCCCCATACCGTTGTACACGTCCAACTCCCCCGCTGTCAGATGGTCGCCCTCAAAAAAGCCCATCCCCATTTTGGCCGTGATCTCGTCCGCCACCAGGCTGTCCAGTTCGACTGCCCCCATACCGTTCTTGATGTCCACCCGCTCCAGGGTCCAGCCCTCGGGCACGGTAACCATCACCCGGCCTTCCATGCTGCTATTCTCATCGGTCTCCAGGTTCCGTGGGGTGCTCCAGATGGTGAGCTCATGGTTTTCCAATGTATGGTGCAGCAGATAGTCCTCCCCGTATCAATCCTTTCCAGAGCTCTCCAATGTCAGCCCC
This sequence comes from Candidatus Pelethomonas intestinigallinarum, assembly GCA_018712665.1. Taxonomy (GTDB): domain Bacteria; phylum Bacillota; class Clostridia; order Oscillospirales; family Oscillospiraceae; genus Pelethomonas; species Pelethomonas intestinigallinarum. Next base: position 14,604 of record DVGP01000018.1, read on the forward strand.
CAGTCCGCCCCGGTGCGCACCGTCACATCACCCACGGCGATCTCGATATCCAGCCGGACGAAGCTCTCCGCCGCCCCAGGGTCGGCAGGGTCCTGGCTGGGCTGCTGGCTCTCCTCACCGGGCTGGGTCTCCGTCCCCAGGGCGGGCGCATCGGATGGCGTGTTATCGGATGGAGAACCGGGTGCGGCTCCACCGGGGTCATTGGCCTGGTCCAAAAGCTGGGTGTTGAACATCGACAGGGCGGCAAAGGTCCCCGCCAGCACCAGCACCACCGCCGCGGTGATGCCCGCCACCCACTTCCAACGGTTCAGATGGCACTTTGGCGCGGGTTCCTCCGGTCCACCGGAGAAACCACCCTCCCGGGCGATCTTTCGGGCCAGGTCCTCCGGCGAGCCCAACTCCTCCATGAGCTCCGCCTCCCGCTCCGGCCCGGCCTCCTCAAAGTATTCCTCGTAGTAGCGCAGAGTCTCCGACCGCTCCCGGTCCGGGACCAGGGTGGACAGAGCTTCGCCAAGGGCCTCCAGATACTCCCGACTAGTCATCACTCGTCTCCTCCTTCAAAAGTAAGCTCTCCACGCTGTCCCGGAACATCCGCCACTCCCGCCGGGCCTCGGCCAACCGCCGCTTTCCGGCGTGGGTAATGGCGTAGTACCGGCGGTTCCTGCCCTGGTAGGGCTGGTCATACACCGTCAGGCACCCTTCCTTTTGCAGCCGCCGGAGCACCGGATACAGCGTGGACTCCGAGATGTCCAGCACCCCCTTCACCCGCTGGGTAAGGGCGTAGCCGTAGGTATCCTCCTGGTCTAGGATCGCCAGCACGCATCCGTCCAGCAGAGGGGTCCCCATCGCAAAGGTCATTGTACCACCCCTTTCTAATAATATTGTATTTTATATAATATTAAAAGTCAATATAATATTCAGCAAAGTTTTGCTATGCTTTCGCATAACAAAAAATGCGTGTGGATCGCCGCACGGACGATCCACACGCACTGTTTTTTGACTTGATCTTTTGACAGCCTATGCCTGGTTTACACCAGGCCTTTCGGCATTCGTCCAGGCCAGGGCCACCGGGTCCTCGTCCCGGAACCGATAGTAGTCGGTCCACTTCGCCCGTTCCCGGCCCAGGCCGCAGTCCAGCACAGCGAGGCATCGCCGCCCCGTTCGGTCGTACACCGCCAGGGGGATGGACTGGGACAGAACTGTGTACTCCTGCGCCCCCTCGCCCAGGGTCCAGATCATCCGCTCTCCATCCCAGAGGACACTGGTCCCGCACAGAAAAAGCTGGAACTCCACAGGGTAGCAGGGATCCTCCACGGACTCCGACAGGAGCCGATCCCGGAGCACCAGCTTATAGGCGCCTTCCTGCCGCTCCAGGAGGCAGAAGCGCCCCTCGTCATCGTCCGACAGCGCCAGGAGGCAGTTTTCTCCCTGGTGGGTCCGCCAGATGTCTGGGTCCTCTGTCTCCAGCAACTCCAGCCGCTGGCGAACCGCCCCGGTATCCGGGTCCGCCACGGTGAGGAACAGGGTATCCTCCTCACAGGTCCACACCAGGAGCTGGCCCTCGCTGTC
>DVGP01000118.1 GCA_018712665.1 Candidatus Pelethomonas intestinigallinarum
GGCGGGAACTTTTTCCACATATGAAACAGGGCTCTTGTGGAATACCCCGGGAGTGCCCATAGAAAATGGAGGTGACTACAGGGCCCATGGGGGATTCCAAAGGGGGACAAGCGTCCCCCTTTGTGTCGTCGTGGGGGTGGGGTACATAGGGGAGGGACCCCATCGAAAGGGTCCCGCCCCTATGCGTGTTTTTGGTTACTTTTTGCACGAGCAAAAAGTGACTCGGGGTACGGGGGTGAAGCCCCCGAAAAGGTAAAGGTACGGGGCTGAAAGCCCCGAGAATAACGAGTTGCAGAGCAGTTCGCTCCGTGAAAAAATCTCAGAACCCCCATTTGTACCCATATCCCCATACAGTGTTGATATAGGTGGGATTTTGGGCGTTGTCCTCAATTTTCAGCCGCAGCCGGCGGATGTTCACGTCCACGATCTTCAGCTCCCCGAAGTAGTCCCGGCCCCAGACCATGTCCAGAATCTCCTCCCGGCTGAGGGCCTTCCCCGGGTTCTCCATGAACATCTTCATGATGGAGTACTCCACCTGAGTGAGCTTGATCCGCTGGCCGTTTTTTTCCAGAGTGCGGTTGCGGGTGTTGAGCAAAAAGGGCTCCTGGTAGATCTCCCCGGGCTGCTCCATGGGACCGCCGCCCCCGGCCCGGCGGTACAGGGCGTCCACCCGGGCGGTGAGCTCCGCGGGGGAGAAGGGTTTGGTCACATAGTCGTCGGCGCCGGTCATCAGCCCCGTCACCTTGTCCATCTCCTGGCTGCGGGCGGTGAGCATGATGATGCCGATGCGGGTGTTGGTGGCCCGGATCCTGCGGCAGACCTCAAAGCCGTCGATGCCCGGCAGCATAATGTCCAGCAGGGCCACCCGAATGTCGCTGTTGTCTTTCAGTTTTTCCAGAGCTTCCTCACCGGTCTCGGCCTCAATGACCTCATAGCCCGCCCGGGTCAGGTTGATGACGATAAAGCTGCGGATGCTGGACTCGTCTTCCAGCACCAGAACTTTTCTGGCCATGCAGATCCCCCATTCCGCCGCGATGCGCGGCTCATTTGTCAATAAAACGCAAACTTCCTTCCGCTTCGGGGGCGGCTTGCGCCCCCCCGCCGGATCAGTTGTCCGTGGTGTTCCACTGGGCCAGAATCGGCCGGAACTGTCCGGCCAGGTCCTCCTGGTCCACTGCGAAGCGCCACTGGCTGTATGCCTCGGTAAAGTCCACCGCGTAGATGGTGTCTGGCTGGAGACGCAGAATGCTGCGCCCCGCCTTGGCGGCCCTGGCCTCCCGGTCGGAGCCCGTCAAGGTGTAGACAGTAAACAGCGCCTCGCCCACGCCTCCGTTATTGACGCTGTAGAAGGTGGTGGCCCGCTCGGTGGCGCTGGAGCTGTCCTGACGGACGGTGAAATGGGTGTCCCAGGCCTCCGGAATGAGAAGGTACCAGCTGTCCGACTGGTTGTGGTAGGTGATGGCCTGCTGGGTGGGCGTACCGTCGGCGGCATAGCTGAACCAGTAGATCTTCCAATAGGTGTCTTCCCCGGCGGTGGAGAGAAGCTCGGCGGGCCGGGGAACCTCCGTAATGCCGTCGCCGTTGACGTCGGTGGGCTGGAGGTTCAGGAAGCGGGAGATCTGGGTGGATACGCCGGTGGAGCTGCTCAGGACGATGTTGGTCAGGTCCGGCTCCCGGTAGGTCAGGATGTCCGTCACCGCCCGGGAGGTCTCCTCCACGCCGGTGACCCGGCCGGTGACAAAAAGGGCCGTTTCCCCGCTCTCCAGGGTCCCCGTCTGCACCCACTGCAGCTCAGCCGGGGTGGTGGAGAGCCGGGCGCTGGAGCGCAGCTGCAGGCTGCCGCCGTCCCAGTCGTAGTAATCGGCCACGGTGCCGCCGCTCTCTGTCTCGTCGCTGCGCAGCACCACCAGCTCCATCACGTCGTCGCTGTCCAAATCAATGACCTCGTAGCGGGTATAGGCGGCGGACATGATCATCACCGGTTCCAGGTCCTCCAGGGCATAGGCCGCCATGGCCTGGACCTCGGTGCTGACCCGCCAGCTCACCAGGACCTCCTTGACCCCGTCGTGGTCCATGTCCTCATAGCGGATGCTGTGGATGGCGGTGCCGCTGCCCTCGATGACAGAGGCCTGGACGTAGGTGTCCTCCACGGCGCGGAAAATATAGATCTTCAGGGGCCGCTCGTCGCTGTTCTGGCGGAAAAAGGCCACGGCCTCCTCCACCCCGTCGCCGTCCAGGTCCTCCAGCTGCACGGGCTGGAGATTGGACCCGGCGGTGGGGGCGGCGTACTCCGCCCCGCTGGCCAGGATAGCGTCCATCTGGGCGCTGAGCTCCCGGTATTCGTCGGGGAGCTGCGGCAGGGTGTAGAGGTCCTCCACCGAGGCCGTCATCATGCAGCCGCTGAGCAGTACGGGCAGCGCCCCGGCCAGCAGCAGGAACAGTATGTGTTTCCACGGCCTCATCGGTCGAACCTCCTCTCTCCCGCGGGGCGGATCAAACCCCGCCGCGCTACCTTATAATGTATCACAAACCGCCGCCGTTTGGTAGCCCCTCTTTACCGATTCATAAAAGATTTACAAAGGGAACGCCTCTTGCCGGACAGTGCCCGCCGCCTGCCGGGGGTTCCTTGACAAACCCCGGACCGCCCGATATACTAAGACTGGCAAAATACTTTCATTTTCATACAGACCGGAAAGGAACCGCTATGTTTACCATTAAATTCATCATCGAGGGCGGGGACCCGGTGGTTATCTCCGCCAACGCCGGGGAGAAGCTGCTGGACGTGGCAAGGAAGGCCAACGTGGCCATCGACGCCCCCTGCTCCGGCAACGGGGTGTGCGGCAAGTGCCGGGTCCGTCTGGCCTCCGGCTACCTGGACGCCCCCATCAACCGCCACATCACCTCCGAGGAGTACGCCGCCGGCTGGCGCCTGGCCTGCCTGGCCCAGGTCAGCGGCGACGCGGAGATCGAGGTGCCGGACATCGCCTCCGCCTACCGCAACCGCATGAAGGTGGCGGACCTGAGCTCCCCGGAGGAGGTGGCCATCTTCGACGATCTCCGCCGGCAGCTCATGGAGGCGGGCTTCGCCTTCTCCAGCGACCTGAGCTTCCTGCCCGTGGAGCTGGCCGAGCCCACCCTGGCGGACACCATGCCGGACAACGAGCGGCTGCTGCGGGCGGTGGAGGCCGCCAGCGGCGTGCCCATGGAGCAGATCATCCTGCCCTACTGCGTGCTGCGGGACCTGAGCTGGGTGCTGCGGGAGAGCGAGTTCCACGTCAAGTGCGTGGTCTCCCGGGACGCCGACGGCCAGCGGCTGATGATCCGGGACGTGCTGCCGGCCGGCAACACCGAGCCTATCGTGGGCTTCGCCCTGGACCTGGGCACCACGTCCCTGGCGGGGCTGCTGGTGGACCTCCAGACCGGGAAGATCCTGGCCAAGGCCAGCGGCGGCAACGGGCAGATCCGCTACGGCGCCGACGTGATCAACCGCATCATCGAGTCCGACAAGCCCGGCGGCCGCCGCAGGCTCCAGGACGCGGTAGTCAAGGAGTCCATCATCCCCATGCTGGTGCAGATGTACCGCTCCGCGGGGGTCAACCCCCGGCGGATCTACCGCATGGTCCTGGCGGGGAACACCACCATGAACCACCTGCTGCTGGGACTCCACGCCGACCCCATCCGCATGGAGCCCTTCGTCCCCAGCTTTTTCCAGACCGACTACCTCTACGTCCGGGACATCGGGCTGAAGATGAACCCCCTGGCGGAGCTGATCGTGGCCCCCAACATCGGCAGCTACGTGGGCGGGGATATCACCGCCGGGACATTGGTGTCCATGATCTGGAACAGCCCGGAGATGAGCCTCTTCATCGACCTGGGCACCAACGGGGAGCTGGTCTTCGGCAACAACGAGTTCCTCATGTCCTGCGCCTGCTCCGCCGGCCCCGCCTTTGAGGGCGGCGACATCTCCTGCGGCATGCGGGCCACCGACGGGGCCGTGGAGGCCTGCGCCATCGACAAGGAGACCATGGAGCCCACCCTCACCGTGGTGGGAGGCGGCGCCCCCGCGGGTATCTGCGGCAGCGGCATCATTGACGTTATCGCCGAGCTCTTCCGCTGCGGCATCATCAACGGCAAGGGCAAGTTCATTAGGGAGGGGGAGCGGGTCCTCCACGACGAGCACGGCATGGGCTCCTTTGTCCTGGCCTGGCAGAAGGATACCGGCGGGGTGAAGGACATCACCATCAACGAGGTGGACATCGACAACTTCATCCGGGCCAAGGGCGCTATCTTCTCCGCCACCCAGACCATGCTCCAGTCCCTGGGCTTCGACGCCTCGGTGATCGAGCGGGTGTACGTGGCCGGGGGCATCGGCAGCGGCATCAACATGAAGAACGCCGTGACCATCGGCATGTTCCCGGACATCCCCCTGGAGAACTTCCACTATATCGGCAACTCCTCCCAGGCCGGCGCATACGCTATGCTTCTCAGCAGCCAGGCCCGGGAGAAGGTCTTCGAGCTGGGCCGGTCCATGACCTACCTGGAGCTGAGCAACGAGCCCGGCTACATGGACGCCTTCGTGGCCGCCTGCTTCCTGCCTCACACCGATTCTTCTCTCTTCCCCAGCGTGGACCTTTAATTGATAGGCGCAAAAGTGCCGGCTCCGTCATCCAAGACGGAGCCGGCACTTTTCATAGGCGAAGACACGGGTTACACACAGTACAAAGCGATGCACACATATTGCAGGACGCTGCCCGCCAGCACGAACAGGTGCCAGACGAAGTGCATATACCCCCGCTGGGACTTGTAGAACAGGATGCCCACGGTGTAGGCCAGGCCGCCCCCCACCAGCAGGGCCAGCCCCAGGGGCGGCAGCGCCTGGATGATGGCCCGGAGGGCCACCACGATCAGCCACCCCATCAGGGCGTACAGGGCCATGGACACCTTGTCGAACCGCTTTAGGTCGATGGCGTTGAGGGTGATGCCGATCACCGCCAGGGTGGTGTTGGTCAGAAACAGCAGCCACCCGGTCCTGCCTCCCACCACCAGCAGGGACATGGGGATATAGGTCCCCAGGATCAGCACAAAGATGGAGCAGTGGTCCATGACCCGCAGCACCCGCTTTACCCGGGGGTCCCGTACCCCGTGGTATACCGCCGAGGCGGTGTAGAGCAGCACCAGGCTGACGCCGTAGGCCGTCAGGCTGGCGGTGCGAAGGGCCGAGCCGGTCAGTGCGGCCTTTGTTACCAGGGGCACCGCCCCGGCCAGGGCCAATAGCGCCCCCAGGCCGTGGGAAATGGTATTGGCAATCTCCTCGCCCGCGGTCTGCGGCCGCTTGATCCTCTCCTTTGACATAAAGATCACCTCTTGCGAATATTAAAATCAAGTAATCTAATATTTGATATTAGTATATATCGCTTTATTATTCCTGTCAAGTTGTTCCTGAAAATATTTTTTGTCGCAACGCATTGCATTTCATGGGGAAATGGTCTATACTGAAGAAAACAATTTCAGGAGGGACCTATGGAAAACGAGAGAGAGCTGGTGGACCAGCGGCTGGGACAGTGGGTGGCCTCCATGCAGGAGTTTCGCCTGCCGGACTGGGACAGCCTGCCCCAGTTGGAGCTGTACATGGATCAGGTCATCGTCCTGCTCAAGCGGTACCTGGGGCCTCTGAGCTGGGGAGGTGAGGAGAAGGCCATCACCGCCAGCATCATCAACAACTATGTGCGGCTGAAGGTCATGCCCCCGCCGGTGAAAAAGCGCTACGGTCGGGTCCACCTGGCCTGCCTCATCATCATCTGCATCCTCAAGCAGAACCTGAGCATCTCCAACATTCAGCGGATGCTGCCGGAGGACCACAGCGAGGAGGCGGTGCGGCGGCTGTACAACGACTTTGTGGAGCAGTACCACCTGGTGTCCGGGAAGTTTGTCCACCATATGCAGGACCGTAACGCCCCGCTGATCGAGAGCGGCAGCCCCATCACCTCCGCCGCCATCATCTCCAACCTGTTCCAGGGCCTGACGGAGTATCTGCTCCAGCCGCCCCAGGAGCGGGAGCCGGGGAAGAAGAGCGAGTGAGCCGGCGCCCCGCCCCTCTATTCTTTGCCGTCCGACCAATAAAAATGACGGGAGATCCCACGAAAATGGGATCTCCCGTCATTTTATGGTTTATGGTTTTGTTATATCGCCCGGCTGCTCCGGGCGGGACCGCAGCCCCTCCAGAGCCAGGACCGTGTCCACGTCCCGCAGCTCCTCGGCGGAGGCGGGGTACAGGAGCAGGGCCTCCGGGTGGGCCCGGATCACGGCGGAGCCTCCCCGGTCCCCCTCCAGGGCCAGGAGCTCGGGGAAAAATTTCCGGGGAAAAATACAGGGGTTGCCCCGCCGGCCGTCGCAGCCCAGGGCCACGATCCGGTCCGGGTGGCCCAGGAAGCGGCCCAGGGCCCCGGCCACCGTCTCCCGCCGCAGCAGCGGCTGGTCGGAGACCAGGAACATGGCCCCGTCCACATCCCCCAGGGCTGTGAGGCCCAGGCGGACGGTGTAGCTGGCGCCCCAGTCCGGGCGGTCGTTGACCACCACCTGGAACCCACGGCCCCGGGCCAGGGCCTCCACCTCCGGGTACTGGGTCACTACCACGGCGGCGCGGAGCAGCTCCGCCGGCACCGCGTCCAGGACCCGCCGGATCAGGCTCCGGCCCTCCAGCTCCGCCAGGAGCTTGTTGGAGCCGAACCGCACCCCGTTCCCCGCCGCCATCACCACGCAGCCGACCCGCGGCATCACGCTGTCACGCTTTTCCCAGGCGGCGGAGCATAGTCTTCTTCACCGCCCGGAGGATGTTCTCGTAGCCGGTGCAGCGGCACAGGTGGCCGGAGAGGAGCTTGCGCAGCTCCTCGTCGGTGTACTCCTTCCCGCTCTCCAGGATCTCCACGGCGGTCATGATGAAGCCCGGGGTGCAGAAGCCGCACTGGATGGCGGCCTCGTCGATGAAGGCCTGCTGGATGTCGCTGAGCTCCCCGCCGGGGCCCATCAGCCCCTCCAGGGTGCGGATGTTCTTCCCGTCGGTCCAGGCTGCCAGGTACAGGCAGGAGTTGAAGCACTCCCCGTCGATGAGGACGTTGCAGGCCCCGCACTCCCCCACCTCGCAGCCCTTCTTTACGCTGGTCAGGCGGAAGTCGTTGCGGAGCATGTCCGTCAGGGAGGCCCGGACGTCCACCATCTTCTCCACGGCCTTGCCGTTGATGGTGCAGCGGATCAGCTTGTATTGGCTGTTCATGCGATCACACCTCCCGCCAGTTTGATGGACTCCGCCAGGCACCGCCTCGCCATCTCCCCGGCGATGTGCTCCCGGAAGGCCTTGCTGGCCCGCCAGCTGTCCCGGGGGTGGATGTCCTCCAGGGCTCCGGCGGCGAAGGCGTCCAGGGTCTCCGGCGTCAGAGGCTTTCCCTGGACGGCGGCCTCGGCGGAGGGGGCCCGCATGGGGATGGGGCCCGCCACGCCGTAGCCGATCCGGGCCCGGGCGATGGACTTCCTGTCCTCGGAGAGGACCACGTTCACCGAGCAGCCGGTGGTGGCGATGTCCATGGCGTTGCGCATGGCGTACTTGATGTAGTGGCCGAAGCAGTTTGTGTAGCTGGCCTTGGGGATGAGGATGGCGGTCTGGATCTCGTCGGGGCGGATGTCCACCCGGCCCGCCCCCAGGTAGAAGTCCTGGATGGGCAGGCGGCGGACGCCCCGCTCTCCCGTCAGCTCGATGACAGCGTCCCAGGCGAAGAGGGTGGAGGCGGAGTCGGCGGAGGTGACGCCGTTGCAGGTGTTGCCGCCGATGGTGCCGGCGTTGCGGATCTGGGGCCCGCCCACCATGTCCACCGCCTGGCCCAGAACGTTGATATATTTCTGGATGATGGGGTCCCGGGTGATGTGGCTGAAGCTGGTGAGGGAGCCGATGCGGATGCTCTCGTCCCCGTCCAGGGTGACGCCCCGGAGCTCGTCAATGCCGTAGATGGAGATGAGCTCCACCCCGGCCCGCTTGCCCTCCCGCATCTGGACCAGCACGTCGGTGCCCCCGGCGATGATCTGGGCCTGGGGGTGCTCCAGCCGGAGGCGGACGGCGTCCTGGACGCTGGCCGCCTCGTAGAAGGCTTTCATGTCATACATGGTTTATGCCACTCCCTTCTCTCTAAAGAACGCCAGCCTCTTTGAATTTCGCAAAGAGGACGTGGGGGGTCATGGGGGCGTTGTCGATGGCCACGCCGGTGGCCTGGAGCACCGCGTTGCGGATGGCCGGGGCGGGGGAACAGGCCGGGGGCTCCCCCAGGGCCTTGGTGCCGTAGGGGCTGGTGGGCTCCGGGTTCTCCACGAACAGGGCCCGGAGGTTCGGGTGGTCCATAAAGGTGGAGAGCTTGTAGTCCAGCAGGTTGTTGTTCAGGGGCCTGCCGGTCTTTTCATCGAAGAGGAGCTGCTCGCTGAGGGCGTAGCCGATGCCCATGGACATGCCGCCGTGGACCTGGGCCTCCGCCAGGGCGGGGTTGATGAGCTTGCCGCAGTCGTGGACGTTGACGATATCCAGCAGCTTCACCTTGCACAGGGGGATGTCCACCTCCACCTCGGCGAAGGTGCAGCCGAAGGAGTAGGCGTTGTTTTTGATCTGGTAGGTGCTCTCGGCGGTGATGTGCTGGCTGTGGGTGAGGCTGTAGAGGGCCTCGGTGGCCAGCTCCCCCAGGGTCATCAGCTCCCGGCCGTCGGTGATCCGGACGATCTTTCCGTCGATGAGGTCCAGGTTGGCCACTGGCTGACGGGTGAGCTCCTGGGCGTAGGCCAGGATGCGCTCCTTCAGCAGCTGGCCCGTCTGCCGCAGGGCGAAGCCCCCCACGTAGGTCTGCCGGGAGGCGTAGGCCCCGGTGCCGAAGGGGGTGATGTCGGTATCCTGGGTGGAGATGATATGTACGTCCTCAAAGGGGACGCCGATGGCGTCGGCGGCCATCTGGGTGAAGGCGGTATCGCAGCCCTGGCCGATCTCCGTCTCGCCGGTCTGCACCTGGACGGAGCCGTCCTGGTTGAGGACCATCCGGCAGGAGCTGGTCTCCAGGGAGATGGGCCACACGGCGGTGTTGTACCAGAAGAGGGCCATGCCCACCCCCCGGCGGACCGGGCCGGTCTGGTCCGCGTAGGCCGCCCGCTTGCGCTGGTAGTCGATGGCCTGGGCGCCCTTCTCCATGACCTGGCGGAAGGTGTCGTAGTAGTTCTCGTTCTTGCTGAAGGCGTCCACATAGCCCTTGGGCATGGCGATCTGCCAGCGGTACTCCACCGGGTCCCGGCCCAGGACCCGGGCCACGTCGTCGATGTGGCACTCCCCGGCCCACATGGCCTGGGGGATGCCGTAGCCCCGCATGGCCCCGGCGGCGGGCTTGTTGGTGAACACGCTCCAGGCGTCCCCCTCCACGTTGGGGCAGGGGTAGATCTGGGGGAAGGCCCCCATGCCCTTGGCCACCACGCCGTGGCCGTGGGAGGCGTAGGCCCCCTGGTTGGAGAAGCACTCGATCTTCCGGGCGGCGAAGGACCCGTCGGGCCGGACCCAGGAGATGATGTGGGTGCGGATGGCGTGGCGGACCCGGTTGTTGACGAAGGTCTCCTCACGCTGGCAGTCGATCTTCACCAGCCGGCCCCCCAGCTGGGTGGTGAGCCAGGCGCACAGGGGCTCGTAGAGGGCGTCCTGCTTGTTGCCGAAGCCGCCGCCGATGTAGGGTTTGACGATCCGCACCTTGCCCCAGGGGATGCCCAGGGCCTGGCCGCAGACCCGGCGGACGATGTGGGGGATCTGGGTGGAGGAGACCACGGTGATCCGCCCGCCTTCCATGTGGGCGGCGCAGATGTGGTTCTCGATGTGGCAGTGCTGGACGGTGGGGGTGTCGTACCAGCCCTCCACCTTGATGAGGCCCGGCTCTCTGCTGGCGGACTCGTAGTCGCCGCTGCGGATCTGGGTGTGGGCCAGGATGTTGCCCGGGTACTTCTCGTGGAGCTGGGGCGCGCCGGGCTCCATGGCCTTCTGCACGTCCAGGACAAAGGGCAGCTCCTCATAGGTGACCTTCACCAGCCGGGCGGCCTGGGACGCGGCCACCTCGTTTTCCGCCACCACCACCGCCACGTCGTCGCCGTAGTAGCGGACATGGCGGCTCAGCAGCAGCCGGTCCGCCACGTCCTGGTGGGCGGGGTCCGTGCTCCAGGGGTGGCCCGCCGTGGGGAAGTAGTACTCCGGCACGTCGAAGCAGGTGAAGACCTTCACCACCCCGGGGACGGCCTCCGCCTCGCTGGTGTCGATGGCGGTGACCATGCCGTGGGCCACGGTGGAGTGGACCAGGCGGGTCACCAGGGCGCTGCCGTCGCACAGATCGTCGGTGTATTTGGCCCGGCCCGTGGCCTTGTCAAAGGCGTCCACCCGGACCCTGCTCTGGCCTACGCTGCTGCTCATGGTACGTCAGCCTCCTTCACTCAGTATGGGCAAATTGGGCAGGGGGCAAAAGAAGGTCCTGCCCTGATTTCTAAATTATTGTTATTATAGCACAAAAAATTTTAGCTGTACAGAGGCGGCGTTATCTTATTTTCAGGATAGCGCCGGGGGCGGGACATCCGCCGGTTGTAAATCTCACTATGTCGTGATAAAATAACCTCAATGAAAGAAAAGGAGGCCACTACCATGAAGCTCAGCTTTTTCGGCGCGGACCAGTGCGTCACCGGCAGCTGCCACTGCCTGGAGATCAACGGAAAAAGAATTTTGATCGACTGCGGCCTCCAGCAGGGCCGGGATGAGATCGACAACCGGGAGCTGCCCTTCGCCCCCAACACCGTTGACTATGTGCTCATCACCCACGCCCACATCGACCACAGCGGCCGGGTGCCCATGCTGGTGAAGGAGGGGTTCACCGGCACGATCTGGACCACCCGCCTTACCGCCGATCTGCTGGAGATCATGCTCGCCGACAGCGCCCACATCCAGGAGTCCGACGCGGAGTATGAGAACCGGAAGAACCAGCGGGCGGGCCGTCCCCTGGTGGAGCCCATCTACACGGTGGAGGACGCCATGAAGACCATGGACTATGTCCGGACCTGCGAGTATGGCCAGACCGTCGACGTCTGCCAGGGGGTAAAGGCCACCTTCACCGACGCGGGACACCTGCTGGGCTCCGCCAGCATCACCCTGGACCTGGAGGAGGACGGGGTCAAAAAGACCGTGGTCTTCTCCGGGGACATCGGCAACATCAACCAGCCCATCATCCGGGACCCCATCCTCCTGAAGCGGGCGGACTACGTGGTCATGGAGTCCACCTACGGAGACCGGAACCACCAGGAGGTGTGGAGCTACACCTCGGAGCTGGCCAAGGTCATCGACCGCACCCTGGGCCGGGGCGGCAACGTGGTGATCCCCGCCTTCGCCGTGGGCCGTACCCAGGAGATTTTGTACTTCCTGCGGCGGATCAAGCAGGAGCACCTGGTGAAGTCCGTGGCGGATTTCCCGGTGTATATCGACTCCCCCCTGGCCAGCAAGGCCACCACCATCTTCTGCGGCGACCTCCACGGCTATCTGGACGAGGAGGCCCTGGCGCTGGTGAAGGACGGCACCGCCATGTTTTCCTTCCCGGGGCTGCGGCTGACGGAGTCGGTGGAGGAGTCGAAGCTGCTGAACACCGACAAGACCCCCAAGGTCATCATCTCCGCCTCCGGCATGTGCGACGCCGGCCGCATCCGCCACCACCTGAAGTACAACCTCTGGCGGCGGGAGAGCACCATCGTCTTTGTGGGCTTCCAGTCCCCGGGGACCCTGGGCCGGACCCTGCTGGACGGGGCCAAGAGCGTGAAGCTCTTCGGTGAGGAGGTGGCCGTTCTGGCGGAGATCGAGAACTTCAAGGGCCTGAGCAGCCACGCCGACCGGGACCACCTGATCCAGTGGGTCCAGTCCTTCGAGAATCCCGCCCACTTCTTCGTGGTCCACGGGGACCGGGAGGTGGCCCCCTACTTCGCCGACAGCCTCCAGCGCCTGGGCCTCAGCGCCCACGCCCCACAGTACACCGAGGTCTACGACCTGGCGGCGGGCCGCCAGCTCTCCCCCGGTTACCTGCCGGAGCGGAAGGTCAGCGATTTCGCCGGCGGCCGGGTCTCCAACGCCTACCAGCGCCTGGTGGCCATGGGCAAGCTGCTCCAGGAGGTCATCGTCCGCAGCAAGGGCCGGGCCAACCGGGACCTGGGCAACTTCGCCGACCAGATCAAGCAGCTCATCGACAAGTGGGAGGCATAGCGCGTGAGGCCTCCATTCTTTTTCTTGAAAGAAAAAGAATCAAAAAGAACTTTTATCGCAAAACTCCGTTTTGCTTATGAGTTCTTTTGTTTTTCATTTCTGTTTCTAATAAATCCCAGCGAAACGTAGTTTCGCTATAAAAAGTTTCTTTTGATCCTTTTCTTTTCAAAGAAAAGGATGTATACCGGGGAGGTAATATCCAATGGAGCAGCTGCGGAAGAACGACATACGGGAGGTCACCATTGAGGGCTACTCCGCCGAGGGGCTGGGTGTGGCCCGGGTGGAGGGCCGGGTGGTGTTCGTCCACGGGGCTGTCCGTGGAGAGCGGTGCCAGGTCCGTGTTCTGAAGGTCCTGAAGAACATGGCCTTCGGCCGGGTGGAGCGGGTGCTGGAGCCCGCTCCCGCCCGCCGCGCGCCGGACTGCCCCCACTACCCCGCCTGCGGCGGCTGCGACTTCCGCCACATCTCCTACGAGGAGGAGCTGTCCGCCAAGCGGCAGCGGGTGGAGGACGCCCTGCGCCGGGTGGGCGGGGCGGACGTGGCCGTGGAGGAGATTTTGGGCAGCGAGGCCGTGGACGGCTACCGGAACAAGTGTCAGTTCCCCGTGAGCCCCGAGGGCCGGGCCGGGTTCTACCGGGCCCGGAGCCACCAGGTGATCCCCGCCGCCGACTGCCGCCTCCAAAGCCCCCAGGCCGGGGCCGTCGCCCGGGCGGTGGAGGGGTATCTGGCGGACCTGGATGTCCCCGCCTACGACGAGGGGACGGGCCGGGGTCTCCTGCGGCACATCTACGTCCGCACCAACGCCGCGGGGCAGGCCCTGGTCTGCCTGGTGGTGAACGGGGAGTCTCTGCCCCGGGAGGCGGAACTGGTCCGCCGCATCCGGGCCGCCTGTCCGGAGACGGTGGGAATCGTGCTGAACACCAACACCCGGGACACCAACGTGGTCCTGGGGGATACATACCGGACCCTCTGGGGGGAGGATGCCCTGGAGGACACCCTCTGCGGACTGACCTTCCGCCTGTCCATCCCCGCCTTCTACCAGGTGAACCGCGCCCAGGCGGAGCGGCTGTACGGGAAGGCGGCGGAGCTGGCGGGGCTCACCGGCAGGGAGACGGTGCTGGACCTCTACTGCGGGGCGGGGACCATTACGCTGTGTCTGGCAAAGCATGCCCAGCGGGTCATCGGCGGGGAGATCGTGCCGGAGGCCATCGACAACGCCCGGGAGAACGCCCGGCGCAACGGCGTGGCCAACGCGGAATTCTTCTGCGGGGACGCGGGGGAGATCGCCGCCCACCTGGCCTCGGAGGACCTGCGGCCGGACGTGGTGGTGGTGGACCCTCCCCGGAAGGGGCTGGGGGAGGAGGTCATCGCCGCTGTGGCGGGGATGGCCCCTGAACGGGTGGTCTACGTCTCCTGCGACCCCGCTACCCTGGCCCGGGACGTAAAGCGGTTCTCCGCCCTGGGCTATGCCGCCGCCCGGGCCGTAGCGGTGGATATGTTCCCCCGGACGCGGCATGTGGAGACGGTTGTACTTTTGTCCAAACTCAATACCAAGCAGCATATTGAGGTGGAGCTGAATCTGGACGAGCTGGATTTGACAGCGGCGGAGAGCAAGGCTACCTATGACGAGATCAAAGCCTATGTGCTGGAGAAGTATGGGTTGAAAGTGTCCAGCCTGTATATCTCCCAGGTCAAGCGGAAGTGTGGGCTGGATATGGGACAGAACTATAACCTTTCAAAGAAGGAAGATGCAAAAGTGCCGCAGTGCCCGCCGGAAAAGGAAGCGGCAATTGTAGAGGCATTGAAACATTTTCATATGATATAAGGATAGCGACTCATACTTAAAAACACGTTATCGGCTTAGTCGGTAGCGTGTTTTTATTGTTAAGGGAGACCGTGTAACTTGACTTATAAATACATCACCGTCAAAGCTGGTTATGAAAAATTCCTCATAACGTACCCCGTCCACACCGATCCGCTTCAAAAGGGCCTGTACTTCTTCGGTAGTCGTGGGGAATTTCAGCGTTTCGCCAACCAGCTCACCCTCGTTGTACTTTCCCAGGTTGGTGATGTAGGCTTCAAACAGGGACGCCATCAGCACCGCCCCTGGCCCTTGACGGTCAGGATGCCCTCAAGGGTAGTCGCGGTGATCCCCAGGCGCTGGGCCACAGCAATATCATTTTTCATGGCCTCGGTCACGGAATGGCCGCACACCACCAGCACA
>DVGP01000019.1 GCA_018712665.1 Candidatus Pelethomonas intestinigallinarum
GCAGATTTTGGGCATTGTCTGCGCCATTATCGGTGCGGCGGGATTAGATCGGCATTACCGCTGCCCCAAGTGCGGCCAAAGACTGCTGGGTGTTGGCCATGCCGGGATTGCCGCACTGGTGGAGCGTCTGCCCGGCCATTGCCCCCGGTGCGGCTGGGAAGTGGACGAGGGGTACTTCCGGTAAGCCAGACGGCCCCTTTGCCTCATTGGGACAAACGGGCGGGCGGTCAAGGCCCGGGAAGCCGGACCTGACGGCTGAAAGGGCCCCTCGCAACCCAGCGGAACGGCGCCGGCCCTGGTCACCCGCCTGCCGGGCTGCCGGGAGTACAAGGAGCGGGTGCGGTACCGGCTCGTCCCACACATCTGGTAGCAGAAAGGAGAACACCGATGACATGGGAACGTAACGGCTACACCCTCCGCCCCGCACGGCGGGAGGAGGGGGATGCCTATTTCCGGGCGGGCTTCGACCCCATGGACCCGGAGGTGGTCCGGCTGACGGGGAGCCAGAAGGACTTCACCCGGGAGGAGGTGCTGGGCTTTTTCCTGGCCTGTTTCGATGACCCGGACCGCCGGGACTTTCTGCTCCTGGACCCCGCGGGGAAGATCATCGGGGAGAGCACCATCAACGAGATCGACTGGGAGGCCCGAAACGCCAATTTCCGCATCGCCATCTTCCGCCCGGAGTACTGCGGACAGGGGATCGGCTCCTGGGCGGTACGGACCACCCGGGACTTCGCCTTTGAGACGCTGAAGCTCCACCGGCTGGAGCTGGACGTGTTCTCCTTCAACCCCCGGGCGATCCGGGCCTATGAAAAGGCGGGGTTCCGTCGGGAGGGGGTGCGCCGGGACGCCGTCCGGGACGGAGACGGGTATGGGGATGACATCCTCATGGCCATCCTGGAGGACGAGTGGCGGGAGGTCAAGGCCCGGGAAGCCGGACTTGACGGCTGAAAGGGCCCCGCGCAACCCAAAGGTTACATTGTGAAACGCCAACTGGCTTGTATTTGGGGCTGGCTTTGATATGCTGAGAGCATCCTGACAGATGAGGAGAATGTCTATGAGTATGGGAAGCAAGCTGGCGCAGGCCAGGCGAAAGAACAATCTGACCCAGGAACAGCTGGCGGAGAAGCTGGGGGTCACCCGGCAGGCGGTGAGCCGCTGGGAGTCGGACGCCGCCTACCCGGAGACGGACAAGATCGTGCGCCTGAGCCAGCTGCTGGGGGTGAGCTGCGACTGGCTGCTCCAGGAGGGGGAGGAGGTCTCCGCCCCCTCCGGCGGGACGGCGCCGGCCCTGGTCACCCGCCTGCTGGCGCAGGCGGCAGGGCGGAAGGTGCAGCTGGCCTTTTATGATAATGAAGGCAGCCCCATCTACGACTGGTGCGTCGTCCGGGAGTTTGACGGCGCCTGGGCCAATGTGGAGTTCGTCAAGGAGAAGAAGGACCAGCGGGAGAGCCGGCTCATCCCCCTGTCCTCCATCCGCTCCATCACCTTTGTGAAGGAAAAGGGGGACGCGTAATGGACGCCATGGCGGTATTCGGCTTTTTTGCCTTTATCATGGTCCTGACCCTGTGGAGCAAGGTCCAGCGGCTGGAGCGTTTGCTGCGGGGAAACGGCATCCGGCCCGTGGGCTCGAAGGACCTGGCCCGCCGCCTGGCGGGGCTGACCGGCCGGACCGTCATCCTGACGGTTTATAACAACGACTGGAGCGCGGGGGGCCTTGTGTGCCGGATCGTGGACACCGACGAGGTCTGGACCCTGGTGCTGGCGGACGAGGGGAAGAAGCGGGAGCGGGAAATGCTCATCCGCCTGGACGACGTGAAGAGCGTCAAGGAGGCGTGAGTGCCGTGAGGACCCTCTACCTGATCGGCGGCCCCATGGGTGTGGGAAAAACCACGGTGTGCCAGATAATGAAGCGGCGCCTGCCCCGGGCGGCGTTCCTGGACGGGGACTGGTGCTGGGACATGGACCCCTTCGTGGTCACAGAGGAGACAAAGGCCATGGTCCTGGGCAACATCCGCCACACCCTCAGCGGCTTCCTCCGCTGCTCCGCCTTTGAGAACGTGATCTTCTGCTGGGTCCTCCACCGGCAGGACATCCGGGACGCGGTGCTGGCGGGCCTGGACACGGACGACTGGCGGGTGGTCCACGTCTCCCTGGTGTGCGCGCCCGAGACCCTCCGGCGGCGGCTGGAGGAGGACGTCCGCCGGGGGCTCCGGTCCCCGGACGTGATCGGGCGGGCCCTGGACTACCTGCCCCTCTACGACGCCCTGGAGGTCCCAAGGCTGGACACCACGGGCCTGACTCCCGCCCAGGCGGCCCAAACGCTGGCCGCCTGGAGCGATCCCATACCATAACATTTCAGAACAACGCCGCCGGCAAGGCGGCGGAGAAGAAAGGACTTTCACCATGAGAGTATTTCTCGCCATCGTGGTCTGCAAGTTGCTGCGCTTCATCGGCAAGCTGGTGGGGAAGGGCAGCAGCCTCCCCGGCCAGTACGCCCTGAAGATCTGCCCTGACGTGCTGGGGCGGGTGAAGCTTCCCCCCCTGGTCATCGCTGTCACCGGCTCCAACGGCAAGACCTCCACCGTGGAGATGATCGCCGCCATTCTGCGCGCCGACGGGCGGACCGTCCTCTACAACGAGGAGGGCTCCAACCAGATCGAGGGCGTCACCACCCTGATCCTCTCCCGGAGCACCCTGACCGGCAAGGTCCGGGGGGACGTGCT
>DVGP01000119.1 GCA_018712665.1 Candidatus Pelethomonas intestinigallinarum
TAGAGCGCGTTATACTCGGCGGCGGTGGCCAGGGCATTCTCGTTCCGTGCCCAGGCCCGGCGGGACACGCCCACCATGGTGTCCCAGGGCATGGCCATCTGCAGGATGGTATCCACCCGCTCGGAGCCGTCCAGCACCATGCCGAAGCCGCCGTTGACGGCCTTGCCCACGCCGGTGCCGCCGCCGTTGTGGAGGGCGATGAGGCTCATGCCCCGGGCGGCGTTGCCGGCGTAGCACTGCACGGCCATGTCCGCCATGATGTTGGACCCGTCCTTGATGTTGCTGGTCTCCCGGAAGGGGGAGTCGGTGCCGCCGGTGTCGTGGTGGTCCCGGCCCAGCATCACCGGACCGATCTCCCCCCGGCGGACCATCTCGTTGAACTTCAGGGCGATGTTCATGCGGCCCATGGCGTCCTGGTACAGGATGCGGCACTGGGTGCCCACCACCAGCTTGTTCCGCTTGGCGTCCCGGACCCAGATGTAGTTGTCGTAATCCTGGTAGCGGCGGTTGTGGGAGAGGATGTATTCCGCCGCCGCAGCGTCGGTCCGGTCCAGGTCCTCCGCCTTCCCGGACAGGCAGCACCAGCGGAAGGGGCCGTAGCCGAAGTCGAAGAGGCAGGGCCCCAGGATGTCCTCCACATAGGAGGGGAAGACAAAGCCGTCCAGGTCGTTCTCCCCGTTTTTGCACACGTCGGTGACGCCGGCGTCAAAGACCGCCTTCAGGAAGCTGTTGCCGTAGTCGAAGAAGTAGGTCCCCCGGTCGTGGAACTTGCAGATCATCTCATAGTGGCGGCGCAGGGACTTGTCCACCAGGGCGCGGAAGCCCTCGGGGTCCCGGTCCAGCATCTCCGTGCGCTGCTCGTAGGTCAGGCCCTGGGGGCAGTAGCCGCCGTCGTAGGGCACGTGGCAGCTGGTCTGGTCGCTCATCAGATCCACGTGGACATTCTTCTCATAGAGGTACTCCAGCAGATCCACCACGTTGCCGTGGTAGGCGATGGCGCAGGGCGTGCGGTCCGCCAGGTGCCGCCGGGCCATGGCCAGGGCCTCGTCCAGGCTGCCGGTGCGCTCGCTGACCCAGCCCTGGTCGTACCGGGTCTGGATGCGGGAGTCGTCCACCTCGGCGATGATGGACACCGCCCCGGCGATCTCCGCCGCCTTGCCCTGGGCTCCGCTCATGCCCCCCAGCCCGGCGGACACGAACAGCCGCCCCGCCAGGTTCCCGTCGGCGGGGATGCCCAGCTTCAGCCGCCCGGCGTTGAGCAGGGTGTTGAAGGTGCCGTGGACGATGCCCTGGGGCCCGATGTACATCCAGCCCCCGGCGGTCATCTGGCCGTAGTTGGCCACCCCCAGGGCGGCGGCCCGGTTGAAGTTCTTCTGGTCGTCGAAGGCGCCCACCATCAGGCCGTTGGTGATGACGCACCGGGGGGCCAGCTTGTGGGAGTGGAACAGCCCCAGGGGGTGGCCGGACATGACCACCAGGGTCTGCTCGTCGGTCATCACCTCCAGGTACTTCTTGATGAGGCGGTACTGCATCCAGTTCTGGCAGACCTGTCCGGTCTCCCCGTAGGTCACCAGCTCATAGGGGTAGAGGGCCACGTCGAAGTCCAGGTTGTTGTCGATCATCACCTGGAAGGCCCTGGCCTCCACGCAGTTTCCCCTGTACTCGTCGATGGGCCTGCCCCAGATCCGCCCCTCCGGGCGGAAGCGGTATCCGTAGATCCGGCCGTGCTCGGCCAGCTCCCGGGCAAACTCCGCCGCCATCTGCTTGTGGTGCTGGGGCGGGATGTAGCGCAGGGCGTTGCGGATGGCCAGGGCCTTGTCCGCCTCGGTGAGGTGGGCCTCCCGCCGGGGAGCCCGGCGGCAGCCCGGCACAAAGGATGGGTACTCCGGCAGCTCGTCGTCCAGCCGGATGGTCATGGCGGCGCTGGGATCGTATTTCATGGGACAGACCTCCTATCTTTTTTTGTCAGGTTGTGGTATCATAGAAAAAACTGGCCTCGGGCCGAAACAGAATCATCAGGGAGGGCAGGATCATGCCGCGAAGCGAACCGATCAACCAGGAGTATATGGACGAACTTGTGCGGGCTATGGCCTCACTGGAGGGCGAGGAGGAGTGCCGGGCCTTCCTCCGGGACCTGTGCACCATGCAGGAGCTCATCCAGCTCTCCCAGCGGCTCCAGGTGGCCAAGCGCCTTCTGGCCGGGGAGACCTACGACGCCATCCGGGCACAGCTGCCGGTGAGCAGCACCACCATTACCCGCATCAATACCGCCCTTCACTACGGCGCCGGCGGCTACGCCTCGGTGCTCCGCCGCCTGGCGGAGGGGGCGGAGTAAAACGCTACTGGAGCTCCGGGACCAGCGCCTCCGCCAGGTCCAGCAGCTCGCCGCTGCGGACCAGGACCTCCACCGCCCGGATGTCCGGCCAAAGCTCCCGGTCCTCCTCCATAAAGTCCACCTCCTGCCGCACCCGGCGGTACACCGCCTCCCCCACCGGGGACAGGCCCTCGCCGTAAGTCCCGGTCCGCCGGCGGATGTCGATGGCCTGGCAGGCGGTGAGGAGCTCGTAGGCCAGGACGGACCGGGTGTTCTCCAGAATGGGGCCCGCCTTCCGGGCGGCGGTGGTGCCCATGGAGACGAAGTCCTCCTGGTTGGCGGAGGAGGGGATGGAGTCCACCGAGGCCGGGTGGGCCAGGACCTTGTTCTCCGAGGCCATAGAGGCGGCGGCGTACTGGACGATCATAAAGCCGCTGTTGACGCCGCCGTTGGTGGTGAGGAAGCGGGTCAGACCGTTGGAGAGGGCGGCGTTGACCATGCGCTCAATGCGCCGCTCGGAGATGCTGGCCAGCTCCGCGCAGGCGATGCCCAGGAAGTCGAAGGGCAGGGCCATGGGCTCCCCGTGGAAGTTGCCCCCGGAGATCACCGCCTCGTCCTCGCAGAACAGCAGGGGGTTGTCGGTGACGGCGTTGAGCTCGATGTCCACCCTGCTCCTGATGAACTCCAGGGCGTCCCGCACCGCGCCGTGGACCTGGGGGATGCACCGCAGGGCGTAGGCGTCCTGGACCCGGGCCCCCTGGCAGCGGGAGAGGATCTCGCACCCCTCCGTCAGACGCCGGATGTTCCGGGCCACCTGGATCTGGCCCACCTGCCCCCGGGCTGTGTGCATCCGCTCCTGGAAGGAGTCCAGCTGGCCCGCCAGGGCGGTGAGGGTCAGGGAGCTGATCACGTCCGCCAGCCGGGCGGCCTGGATGGTGTCGTAGAGGTGGAGGGCCCCCACGCTGGTCATGGCGCAGGTGCCGTTGGTGACGCCCAGGCCCTCCTTGCACACCAGCGTCTCCAGGGGCTGGATGCCGGCCAGGGCCATGGCCTCGCCGCCGGCCATCCGCCGGCCCTGGTAGAAGGCCTCCCCCCTGCCCAGCAGCACCAGGCCCATATGGCTGAGGGGAGCCAGGTCCCCGGAGGCCCCCAGGGAGCCCTTTTGGGGGATCACCGGGATCACGTCCCGGTTGAGCATCTCCACCAGGGTCTCCACCAGCAGGGGCCGCACGCCGCTGAGCCCCACGCACAGGGCATTGGCCCGCAGGACCATCATGCCCCGGACCTGCTCGGCGCTGTAGGGCTCGCCGGTGCCGGTGCAGTGGCTCAGGATCAGGTTGGTGGACAATCGGCTGCTCATCTCGTCGGACACCGCCACCGTGGCGAAGTCCCCGAAGCCGGTGGTGATGCCGTAGGCCACCCGCTTTTCCGCCGCGATCTTCTCCGCCATGGCCCGGGAGCGGGCCATGGCCTCCAGGGCCTGCGCCGACAGCTCCACCTTAGCCCCGAACCGGGCGACAGCCACAAAGGTCTCCAGCGTCAGGCTGTGCCCGTCCAAAATGACTCTCTCGATCTTCTCAGGATGCTCCATAGAGGTCCTCCTTGCGCGTGTCTGAAGTGTTCTGTCTCTATTGTATACTCGATGCTTTGCTTTTTTCAACAAGATATAAAGCTTTATTTCAGTATCTTTTGTGGGTTTATACGATACTTGGCTAGTCCGCTGTTGCTTTAGCGCAATAAACAGCGTGGGCAGGCGGCGGAGTCCTGTCCCGGGAAATAAAAACTTCCCCTTTACGAAAAACCCCGCATTGTGTAAAATAAGAGGGAATCCCCACCGCTTGCGGCGGGGCAAAATGACTTGCGCGAGGAGGTGGACCCATGAGCGGATATGTGCTGCATCTGCCGGAGGAGGAGAGCGTGGTCCTGTCGGGCCCGGCGGCCCGGCGGCTGGTCAGCGCCGGAAATGGGGACGCCGCCCTGCTGTACATCGCTCTGGTCCAGAACCGGGGCGCCGCCGACGGCGAGAAGCTCCGGGCCGCCCTGGGCTGGCCCACGAAGCGGTTCGCCGCCGCCTTTCAGGCCCTGGAGAGCCAGGGGCTGGTGGGCCTGCCCCAGGGACAGGCCCCCTCCCCCGCCCCGCCGCCGGTCCCCGCCACCCCCCG
>DVGP01000120.1 GCA_018712665.1 Candidatus Pelethomonas intestinigallinarum
CCGGCAGTTCCTGTCCTTCGTCCTCTACTGCGGGGACGCCAGCCCCATCGCGCAGATCTGGTGGCTCTCCCGGCCCCGGTTTGACGCGCTGCTGGAGGAGGGATGGCAGACAGTGTGGCCCCAGCGGGACGCGGCGCTGGAAGCCATCGCCGCCGCCTTCGGACTGGAGAGTGCCGACCCCTATGAGAAAGTTAAAGCCCTCCAGGCCAGCTTTGACCCGGCCTGTCTGCGCTTCTCCGCGGAATACTATGACATCCTGGGCCTGGAGGGCCCGGAACGGGAGGAACCATGATACCGAAAGACCCTGTGATCCTGCTGAGCTTTGTGAACATGAAGCTGCGGGATGAGTATGACAGTTTAGAGGACCTCTGCGCCGCCCTGGACGCGGACCAGGGGGAGATCATTGCGGACCTGTCGGCCCTGTCGTACCACTATGACAGAATAAGAAATCAATTTGTTGCCGCCTGAGCGGCGGAAGGAGGAGCGGAACAGTATGCGGATCGACTTTGACGCCATGGAGGAGACCATCATTCCCCACATGCGGGGCGGGGAGAAGGAGGTGGCCGCCCGGATGTACACCGACGAGCTGGGCAAGATCATGCGGGGGCGGCTGATCCCCGGGGCCTCCATCGGCCTGCACACCCACGAGGACAGCAGCGAGATCATCTATCTCCTGTCCGGCCGCGGCAAGGTGCTGTGCGACGGCGTGTACGAGGACCTGGCCCCCGGCGGCTGCCACTACTGCCCCAAGGGCCACACCCACAGTCTCATCAACGACGGGACCGAGCCGCTGGAATTTTTCGCGGTGGTCCCCAACCAGTAAAGGAGGCAAACGCGTATGTCCGATGTTCTGAACTACAACCCTGACTGCCTGTTCTGCAAGATCATCAAGGGGGACATCCCCTCCAACAAGGTCTATGAGGACGACCTGTGCTACGCCTTTTACGACATCGACCCCCAGGCGCCCACCCACTTCCTGGTGATCCCCAAGGCCCACATCCAGTCCTGCGGGGCTGTGACGGCGGAGGACGCCGCCCTGGTGGGACACATGTTCCAGGTCATCGCCCAGGTGACGAAGGAGCTGGGCGTCACCGACTTCCGGGTGGTGTCCAACTGCGGCGCCCAGGCGGGCCAGACCGTGCCCCACCTGCACTTCCACGTGCTGGCGGGCCGGGATATGACCTGGCCTCCGGGCTGATTAACTTTGCGGAAAAGGCTGACACCTTTTCCGCAAAAAGAGTTTCGCTTCGCTCTGCGCCTTGGGGCCGCTTCCAGCGGCCCCTGCGACGCTCGCTCCGCGCGAAGTGTTTTTCCGACGCCGCAGCGTAAGCAAACATGCCGGCGGCATGTTTGCAGCGTAGGCCGCAGCGGCTACGCCGCAAGGAGGGAACCCTGCGGTTGCAGCCTTTCTTCCGCCGCCTGCGGGCGTCGGAACTCTGCGAGGCCTTTTTGAGATACTGAGAGCGCCCCGGCAGCGTAGCTGCCGGGGCGCTCATTTGTCTTCTGTGTTCTCTTTTCTCAGGCCTTCAGCACCAGCTCGTCCCTCTGCCGCCGCTTCTCGTCCCTCTCCCGGCGGCACTGCGCCACGGCGCTGTCCAGCCGGTAGAGGATGGTCTGCACAGACCGCTCCGCCTGTTCCATCTGGCTCTGGGACCGGCGGATGCGGTCCAGGACCGCCCAGTCGGTGAAGATGTTGTCGAAGAAGTAGTCGGCAAAGCGGAGAAAGCCGTCCACCTGAAGCTGTAGGTCTGCCTGGATGGACACATCCGCTAGCTCCGCGCGGAACCGGGACAGGGTCCGCTGGAGGGACTGGATCCGCCGCTGTGCCTCGTCCATGTGGGAGTACTTGGCCATGTCGCTGATCATTCCGCCGCCGAACACGTCCCAGGTGCCCCAGCCCTCGGCGGAGGAGAGGGAGCGCTGGATAGACTGGATCTCACCCAGGGCCATGTTCCCGGCGCTGATCGCCTCCCTCAGCTCCCGCTCCTGGGCGTCCAGGTAGGCGATGCGCTCCTCCAGGGCGTCCAGCTGGTTCTCGTAGTAGCTGTTGGCGGACTTCATGGCCCGGGCCTTCTCCTCCAGGAGCCGGGCGTACTCCCTTTCGCAGCCGGCCAGAGCGTCCAGCTCCCGGCGGCGCTCCTCCAGATCCGCCTCCAGGGCATGCAGCTCCTTCCGCTTCCCGTCGTAACGCAGCGCGGCGGCGTACAGCTCCGCCTGCTCCTTCTCCAGCTGGCCCTCCAACCGGCCGGTGATCTGGTAGAAGAGCTTGGCGGCGCTCATATTTTCCAGCCTGTCAACGTCCAGCTGCTCCTGGTAGGTCTGCTCCTTCAGCGCCTGGACCTGATCCGCCAGCTTCCGGCGCTGCTCCTCCAGGTCGGAGACCACGGCCTTGAGCTTGTGCCGCCGGGCCATCTGGTCCACCAGCTCCCGGAGCCGGGCGTTGAACTGTTCTATGGTCATGGTAGGTACCTCCTTGCGGGGCTGCCGGAGCGTGTCCCGGCGGATACAGCGGGGCGGACGCGTCTCCGTCCGCCCCGCTCGTGATGATTATTTCTTCAGGGTGTCCACCCACGCGCCGTACTTGGCGACGTTGGCGTCCCGCTCCGCGGCGTCGGCGCCCTTGGTCAGAATGTAGACCTTGATCTTGGGCTCCGTGCCAGAGGGCCGGACGATGATGCTGGTGCCGTCGGCCAGCTCAAAGCGCAGCACGTTGGAGCCGCTGAGCTCCATGGCGGTCTTCCCGCCGGTGGCGAGATCCACCACGCTGCCGTCTAAGTAGTCCTTGAACTGGACCACGTTCACCCCGGCGATCTGGGCGGGAGGGGCCTCCCGCAGGGACTTCATCAGCCTGGCCATATCCGCCAGACCGTCCAGGCCGGGCATCACCAGGTTGAAGGTCTTCTCGCCGTACCAGCCGTACTTCTCATAGAGGGCCTGGAGGGCCTCCAGCACGGTCATGCCCTTCCCGGCATAGTAGGCGGCCATCTCCGTGAGCAGCAGGGAGGCGGTGACGGCGTCCTTGTCCCGGACGAAGTCCCCCAGCATGTAGCCGTAGCTCTCCTCGTAGGAGAAGACAACCTTGCCCTCCCCGGCGGCCTCCAGCTTGTCCTTCTTCTCCGCCAGGAACTTAAAGCCGGTGAAGGTGTCGTAGCAGGCGGCGCCGTGGGCCTCCGCCACGGCCCGGGCCATCTCCGTGGTGACGATGGTCTTCAAAGCCACGGGCTTCTCCGGCAGGCGGCCGGTGCGGGCCATGGCCCCCATCAGGTAGTCCAGCAGCAGCACGCCGGTCTGGTTTCCGGTGACGGTCTTGTATGTCCCGTCCTTGTCCCGGACCATGATGCCCACCCGGTCGCTGTCCGGGTCGGTGCCCAGGATGAAGTCCACGTCGTTGGCCTTGGCCAGGTCCACCGCCAAATAGAAGCCCTCCGGATTCTCCGGGTTGGGGGAGACCACGGTGGGGAAGTTGCCGTCGATGACCATCTGCTCCGGCACGCACAGCAGGTGCTTGATCCCCGCCCGGCCCAGGGCCTCGGGCACCAGCTTGTAGCCGCAGCCGTGGAAGGGGGTGTAGACCAGCTTGAAGCTGTCCGCCACGGCGGGGATGGCCTGGGGGTCGGTGACCATGGCCATGACCTCCTGGAGGAAGGCCTCGTCGGTCTCCTGGCCGATGACCTCGATGAGGCCCTGGGCCACGGCGTCGTCATAGGCCATGGTTTTGATGCCGGTGAAGATGTCGATCTTCTCCAGCTCCCTGGCAATGGCCTCGGCGTGGTGGGGGGGCAGCTGGGCGCCGTCGGACCAGTAGACCTTGTAGCCGTTGTACTCCTTGGGGTTGTGGCTGGCGGTGACGTTGATGCCCGCCTGGCAGCCGTAGTGCCGCACGGCGAAGCTCAGCTCCGGGGTGGGACGCAGGGCGTCAAAAATGCGCACGTGGATGCCATTGGCGGCGCAGACCTCGGCGGCGGCCCGGGCGAAGGTCATACTGTTGTTGCGGCAGTCCATGCAGACGGCCACACCTCTGCGCTTCGCCTCCTCGCCCTCGGCGGCGATGACGTTGGCGAAGGCCTGGGTGGCGTGCCGGATGACATAGATGTTCATATGGTGCAGCCCCACGGCCATGGTGCCCCGCAGGCCGGCGGTGCCGAACTCCAGAGGGCCGTAAAACCGGCTCTCGATCTCCTTGGGGTCGTCCTTGATGGCCTCCAGCTCCGCCTGCTCCTCCGCGGTCAGCGCGCCGCTGGTCAGCCACTTCTGGTATTCCTGCATATAGTCCATGTGCGATTCCTCCTGTATGGTAAGTTCAGGGTGTTTCCGCTATGAATCTATTGTAGCAAGTCTGTCCCGCCGGTTCAAGAGGGATTTGAAAAAACAGGCGGGCAGTCCGTGAAACTGCCCGCCTTAGGCTGTCGAAAAAGGCTAACGCCTTTTCCGCCAAAGGGGTTTCGCTTCGCTCTGCGCCTCAGGACCGCTGGAAGCGGTCCCTGCGACGCTCGCTCCGCGCAAGGTGTTTTTCCGACGTACACGCCGCCGGAAAAACGATCTCACTTTCTTCCGCTGCCTGCGGGCGGCGTACCCGCAAGGGGCAGGCCGCATCCGTATAGCAGCATAGCTGCCGACGGCTGCGCACGAACTCTGCGAGGCTTTCTCAACACACTGAAACGGGCAGTCCGTGAAACCACCCGTCTGTTGGAGAGAAGCTGTTTACTTGTGGTAGCGGCTGCCCGCCTGGATCTGGTAGGCCCGGTAGAGCTGCTCCAAGAGCATGACCCGGGCCAGGTGGTGGGGGAAGGTCATGGGGGACATGCTCAGCCGCAGGTCCGCCTGGGCCTTCAGGGAGGGGTGGAGCCCCACGCTGCCGCCGATGAGGAAGGTGAGCTGGCTCTGGCCCGCCAGGCCGAAGTCCATCAGGCGCTTTGCCAGCTCCGGGCTGGACAGCATCTTTCCCTCCACGCACAGGGCTACCAGGGCGCCGCCTCTGGGCAGCTTCTCCCGGACGGCGGCGGCCTCCCGCTCCAGGGCGGCGGAGACCTCGCCGGGAGTTGGGTCCTCCGGAAGCCGCTGCTCAGGGAGCTCCAGGATCTCCAGGCGGCAGTGGCGGCTCAGGCGCTTGGCGTACTCCGCCGCCGCGTCTATGTAGAACCGCTCCTTCAGCTTTCCCACGCACAGGACGGTCACCTTCTGCATAGCGCGCCCTCCAGCCGGTACTCCTCCCCGGGGCAGGACCGGGGAGCGGCGGCGAGGCGGACATCACAGCCCGTCTCCGCCAGGGCCTGCCCCACCGTTTCCAGAGCCAGGGCGGGCAGGTTGTTCTCCTGGCTCAGGTGGGCCAGAATGACGGCCCGGGTCCCCGCCCGGGCGGAGTCCGCCGCGAAGGCCGCCGCCGTCTCATTGCTCAGGTGCCCCTGGTCCCCAAGCACCCGGCGCTTCAGGTGGTAGGGGTAGGGCCCCGCCAGGAGCATGTTCACGTCGTGGTTGCTCTCCAGCACCAGCAGGTCGCTGCCCAGCAGGCCCTCCGCTGTCTCCTGGGGGATGTACCCGGTGTCGGTGAGGTAGCCCAGGGAGCCGTCGGGGGTGTCGAAACGGAAGGCGGCGCTCTCCGCGCAGTCGTGGCTGGTGGGAAGAAGCCTGACGGACAGCTCTCCCCACCGGGCCTCCTCCTCCATGGGGACGCTCCACAGCAGGGGGGCCACCCCCGCCAGACGGTAGTGGAGCTGCCGGGCGGTGCCGGGGGTAGAGAGGATGGGGGTACGGTATTTCTTGATATAGGTGGCCAGGCCACTGATGTGGTCCGTGTGCTCATGGGTGATGAGCACGGCGGACAGGTCCTCGGGCCGCAGGCCCTGGCCCGCCAGGGCCTGGCAGATCCGCCGGCAGGAGATGCCCATGTCGATGAGCAGATGGACGCCGTTCCAGGACAGAAGGGCGGCGTTGCCGGAGGAGCCGCTGGCAATGGTGCGGAAGCTGAGCATGGAATACCTCCAGAAAATAGCTGGAAAACCTGAGAAAGCCCGACGACATGCCGTCATCGGGCGAAAAGACGAAAACGGGACAAAGATCAGCCGGCGCTGCTGATAACCGGCTCCTCCTCGGGAATTTCCACCGCGCGGATGCGGCCGCCGATGGCGCGGATCTTACCGATCACGTCCTCATAGCCCCGCTCGATGTACTGCACATTGGTGATCTCGCTGATGCCCCGGGCGGCCAGGGCGGCAATGAGCATAGCCGCGCCGGCCCGCAGGTCGCAGGCCTCCAGCTGGGCGCCGGTCAGACGGTCCACGCCCTCAATGATGGCCAGGTTCCCGTCCACCTGGATCTGGGCCCCCATGCGCTTGAACTCATCGGTGTAGCGGAAGCGGCTGGACCACACGCTGTCGGTGATGATGCTGGTCCCCTGGGCCAGGCACAGGGCGGCGGCCATCTGGGGCTGCATGTCGGTGGGGAAGCCGGGGTAGGGCAGGGCCTTGATGTTGGTGCGGATCAGCGGGCCGATGCGGCTGACCAGAAGGCTGTCGTCCACCTCCTGAATGTCCACCCCCATCTCGCACATCTTGGCGGAAATACAATCCATGTGCTTGGGGATGATGTTGCAGATCTTCACCTCGCCGCCGCAGGCGGCCACAGCGGCCATGTAGGTCCCCGCCTCGATCTGGTCGGGAATGATGGAGTAGGTGCCGCCCCGGAGCTGGGGCACGCCCCGGACCTTGATGACGTCGGTGCCGGCGCCCATGATGTTGGCGCCCATGGAGTTGAGGAAGTTGGCCACGTCCACGATGTGGGGCTCCTTGGCCACGTTCTCGATGACCGTCAGCCCTTCCGCCATAGAGGCGGCCAGCATGATGTTGATGGTGGCCCCCACAGAGACCTTGTCCAGGAAGATGCTGGTGCCCTTCAGCCGCCCGCCGACGGCCTCGGCCATGACAAAGCCCCCCTGGGTGTCCACCTGGGCCCCCAGGGCCCGGAAGCCCTTCAGGTGCTGGTCGATGGGACGGGTGCCGCCGAAGTCGCAGCCGCCGGGGAGGGCCACATCCGCCAGGCCGAACCGGCCCAGCAGAGCCCCCAGCATGTAGTAGGACGCCCGGCAGCGGCGGGCGGACTCGTAGGGAACCCGGCCGTTGCGGAGCTTGGTGGAGTCGATCTCCACGGTGTGGGGGTTGACATAACGCACATTCGCGCCCAAATCCTGCAAAATCCCCAGCAGCAGCTTCACGTCGCTGATCTGGGGAATGTTTTCGATCCGGCAGGGGCCGCTCACCATGAGAGCGGCGGGAATGATGGCAACGGCGGCGTTTTTCGCGCCGCTGATATGGACTTCACCAAACAAGGGACGACCGCCCTCGACAATATACTTGGTCAAAAGTTTGCACCTCTTTGTTAATATATCGGCCTGTAGGTACAGTTTACCCAGGTCTGAACACTTCATACCGCAAATTAACGGTATAAAGTAGACATAATCATAGACGATACCTAGTATAACAGATTTTTCCGCAAAATCAATGGGCGTCGAGGGAAAGTCTTCATAAAATTTTAATAATTTGGCCGGGGAATTTCTCTTATTCCGGCAATTGGAAGCGTCAGGCCCGGACCACTGAGCCGGAGGCGCAGTCCACATAGTAGGCGTAGGTGTCCGTGTCGATCCGCCACAGGGGGACCAGGCGCAGGGAGGAGGGGGAGGACTGGAGCTGGTAGACGCAGGAGATGTCCTCCACCCGGCTGCAGACCACGCCGGCGGCCCGGCGGTAGTCCAGGAAGCGGACCAGGGCGGTGACGCAGTTCAACGGCTCGCTCTCCTCCGTGGCGGCGCCCTCCAGGCTGATGTGGGCCCCGGATACCGCGGTCAACATCCCATCCTGGAACGTCAGGGTGAGGCCGCAGCCGGCGATGGGAACGCCGGCCACGTACTGCTGGGCTGTCACGGCGCCATCGCCGCCGGTGAGCTGGATGTCCACGTCCTCATAGCCGTAGTTCTGGCAGAATTCCCGGACGAAGCCGGCGGCGTCCTCCACGTCCCGGGTCAGCTCGCCGCCGTCAAAGCCGCCGCCGGAGCGGAACTGGATCGATCCGGCCTCCCCGGTGTAGGTGACGATGCCGCCGCCCTGGCTGGCGGCGGTCACCGGCCCGCCCAGCAGGCTCTCGGCCATGGCGGCCTCGCCCTCCTGGTGGCGGCTCAGGACCAGGGGGCTGAGGGGGGACTGAGACAGATCCGCCTGGGCGGACAGCTCCAGCTCCTGGGAGGCAAAGAGGACGCTGAGCTGCTCCCGGGTGTCCCGGGCGGCCTCCTCGGCCTGCAGGTACTGGTAGCCCAGCAGCAGGAGCAGGAAGGCATTGAGCAGCAGCAGGATCAATATGGCGATGTTTTTCAGGCGGCGTGTTTCCATGGCGTGGGTCTCCTTTTTGCCATTTCCGGGGAAAAGAGGGGCAGGTCAGTCGGCCAGCCAGCGGGCGGACAGGGTCTCAGCTCCATTGTCCACGTAACTCAGGGAAAGCCCCGTGTCGGGGCGGAGGGAGGCAATGGCGATGGCCATGGCCGGAGGCAGCAGGGTGGACTCCTGCTCCGTGAGGGCGTAGGACCGGCAGCGGTAGGTGAAGGCGGTGATGGCCCCCTCCTGGATGGTCAGCACCAGGGCCCCCTCTCCGTCGGGGAACGCCACCGGCAGGTCTCCCGCCTGGTAGTGAAAGGACACGGTATACCCCTCCGCCGTCTCTTGAATGCCCAGGAGGTAGAGCGGGGAGGCGCTGGTACCCTCGGTAAGGGCGGCGGCAAGCTGCCGGGCGGCGGCAAGGATCTCCAGGCTGGTGGGGGCCTCGCCGGAGGAGGAGATCTGGTAGAGGTCTGAGGCAGTCTCCGGCTCACCGGTGTAGGTCACGGTCCCGTCGGCGCCGATGCGGAGGGTGCCGGGGGACCCCTCCACCACCTCCGCCGCGCCCCCCTGCTCGGTGTAGCGGGAATTGGTGTGGGCATTGAAATCCAGGGCGGTGAGGAGATTGTAGGCGGTGTAGCCGTCGGGCAGGCTGGACTGGACGTCGGGGACGGGGGCGAGAGAGGAGACCAGCACGGTGTAGGGCTTCAGGGGGCTGTAGTTGGACTCAAAGGCAAAGCTGCCGCCGTTGGGAGCAAAGCTGGCGGCGGTCTCCTGAACGGCGGAGGAGGGGAGGGCGGTCTCGTAGCGGAAGATGGAGCCGTCCGCGCCGTACAGGTACAGCATGGCGGTGGCCTCCTCGGTGGTCAGGGCCATGGCGCGGACCTCCTGGCTGTAGGTCATCCGAGCCTCCTCGGTGTCCCCGCCCAGCCAGGCAATCACCACATCCAGCGGCAGCGGTATTGTCAGGTCCAGGTAAAGGCTGGGCGTTTCCAGCGCCTCCTGGAGGGTCTGATCAGCGGTAGCGCCGATCTCGATGGAGGAGCCCAGGGCCTCCCGAAGCAGGGGGGAGACCTCCAGGAAGGCGGCGCTGCCCGTAGAGAGGTAGAGATGGCTGTACCGGCCGTATTCGCTGTCTCCGGTGGCCACCAGATGCACCGACGGGATCAGGTCCGTCAGATCCTGGGCCTGCTGCTGTGTTCCGGCCACGGGGGCGGCGGTGAGCAGGTTCTGGAGCTGGGAGCCCAGGCTGCCGCTGAGCAGGGGCAGCCGGAAGAGAAGAATCAGGGCGGAGAGAGACAGCAGGAGCAGAACAAAGTTCTGCACATGGTCAATGGTATCCTTTCTGTTACGCATGGCCCTGTTCCTCCGCCTGATGGATGGGCAGCACGATCCGCACGGTGGTGCCTGGGCCGCTGTGGTCCGACAGGGCGATGGTGCCGTGGTGGCGCAGCACGATCTCCCGGGCGATGGACAGCCCAAGGCCCGTGCCGCCGCTCTCCCGGGACCGGGCCTTGTCCACCCGGTAGAACCGGTCGAAGATCCGCTCCCGGTCCGCCGCCGGGATGCCGATGCCGGTGTCGGACACCTCCATCCACACATTTTTTCCCGTGACGCCGGCGTCCACGGTGATGGTGCCGCCGTCGGGGGTGTACTTGATGGCGTTGCTCAGCACATTCATCATCACCTGCTCGATGCGGCTGCGGTCTCCGGTGATCAGGGGAAGAGTCCGGCCGTAGGAGCGGACCAGGGTGTGGCCGTGGCGCTGGGCCTCCAGCTCCACCGCCCGGCACACGGACTCGATGGCCTCCCGGAAGGGGAAGCGGATCATCTTCATGTCCGCCCGGCCGGAGTCCAGGCGGCTGAGGGTCAGCAGGTCCTGGACGATCCGGGTCATCCGGTCCGTCTCGCTGATGATGATGTCCAAAAAGCTGTTCTCCACGGAGCGGGGGATATCCTCGCTGTCCCGGATGGTCTCCGCGTAGCTGCGGACGTTGGTCAGAGGGGTGCGCAGCTCGTGGGAGACGTTGGCCACGAACTCCTTGCGCATCTCCTCGTTTTTCCGTTGGGCGGTGACGTCGTGCATCACCGCCATCACCCCGCCGTCCTCCCCATCGGAGAAGGGGGCCAGGTAGAGCTCTAAAATCCGCTCCCCCGCCGTCAGCTCCACAGAGAGGAAGTCCGGCCGCTGAAGGGCAAGGATTTTGCGGAAGGGAACCTGCTCCCCGAAGAGGGCGTCGTAGTCGTAGAAGGAGACCTCCCGCCCCAGCATCTGGCTGGCGGCGGGGTTGCTGGTGAGGATGGAGCCGTCGCTGGCGAAGGCCACCACGCCGTCGGTCATGTGGAGGAACAGGGTGTCCAGCTTGTTGCGCTCGTTCTCCACCGCGGCCAGGGTGTCCCGCAGCACGGCGGCCATATCGTTGAAGGTGGTGGTGAGGATGCCGATCTCGTCGGTGGACTCCACCTCAATGGTGCTGCCGAAGTCCCCGGCGGCAACCCGCTCCGCGCCCTCGGTGAGCCGCTCGATGGGGGTGATCATGGTCTTGCTCAGCAGGAAGCTGAGGAGCACGGAGATCAGAAGCCCCACCAGCAGAGCCTGGGCGATGATGAGGAAGAGCTGGCCGTTGAGCTCGCTGACGGTGTCCCGGTTGTCGTAGATGTAGATGATGAAGTTGTAGTCCCCGGCGGTAATGGGGATGGCCACGTCCATGTAGCTGGCGGTGATGTCGCTGGCGTCTCCCACCAGGTCGCTGCCGCTGGCGATGCTGTTGCGGGCGGTGAGGAGGTTGTGGGTGGTCTGCAGCCGCTGAAAGCTCTCCTGACCGTCGGAGCCGGCCAGGTACTGGCCGGTGGCGCCGTCCAGGATGTAGTAGTTGCGGGTGCGGGAGTCGATGCCCAGGTCGCCCGCCCGGGTCTCCACGATGTCCTGGAGGGTCTCCACCGCCTCGCTCACATCCCCCGCCAGGGCGGGCTGCCGGCGCAGAGAGTCCACAAAGGCGGCGTTGGACGGGTTGCTGTCACCGAAGACGCTCTCCATCTGCTGATAGAAGGCGTCCACATAGAAGTCGGTGATGCTGGTCATCAAAAACGCGCCCACCACGGTCATCAGCGACGTGATCAGCAGAAGCATGATGAGGACCAGCTTCATGTGCAGACTGCGGAACATGGCCTGGCTCCTTTCTCAGGGGATGGTGAGGACTCAGCCCTCGGCCCGGAAGTAGTAGCCCACGCCCCGCCGGGTCAGGATCAGGGCGGGGCTGGCCGGGTCGTCCTCAATTTTCTCCCGGAGGCGGCGGACGGTCACGTCCACCGTACGAACGTCATCCCCCACGTAGCCGTAGTTCCACACCTGCTCCATCAGGTCGGTGCGGGAGTAGACCTTGCCGGGGTGGCTGGCCAGGAAGGTCAGCAGCTCATACTCCCGCTGGGTCAGGTCGATGGGCCTGTTGTTCTTGCTGACCTGATAGCTCTCGGTGTTGATGGTCAGGCCGCCTCCGGCGGACATGGCCGCTCCGGCGGCGGGCTGGCCCATAGCGGTGCGGCGGATGTTGGCCTTTACCCGGGCCATCAGCTCCCGCATGGAGAAGGGCTTGGTGATGTAATCGTCGGCCCCCAGCTCCAGGCCCTGGACCTTGTCCCCCTCCTCCTCCCGGGCGGTGAGGATGATGATGGGGACGTTGCTGCCCTTCTCCCGGAGGCGGCGGCACACGTCGAAGCCGTTCATTTTCGGCAGCATCAGGTCCAGCAGCACCAGGTCCGGGTTCTTCTCCACGGCCAGCCGCAGCCCGGTTTCGCCGTCGTAGGCGGTCTCCACGGCGTAGTCATCCTTTTCCAGATTGAAGCGGAGGATGTCCACAATGCTCTTCTCATCCTCTACGATCAGTACAGTCTTTTTCCGGTCCATGTTTCCTCCAACTCTGTCTCGCCTTTCAGATCCTCACAGGCCAAGCAGCAGCTTGGCCTTCAGCACGGCGGCAATGGTCTTGGCGTCCTTGACCTCCCCGGAGAGCACCTGCTCCACCAGGTCGGAGAAGGGGATACGCTCCAGGTTCAAAAACTCGTCCTCGTCTAAATTCATGTCTCCGAAATCCAGATCCCGGGCCAGGTACATATGGATGATCTCCCCGCAGTAGCCCGGAGAGGGGTACAGCTCTCCCAGGGACTGGAAGGACCCCGCCGCGGCGCCGGTCTCCTCCCGGAGCTCCCGCCGGGCCGCCAGGTCCGGGTCCTCGCCCCGCTCCAGCTTCCCCGCGGGCAGCTCCCGCAGGACCTGCCGGTAGGGGTACCGGAACTGGCTGACCAGCAGGGCGTTATTGTCCTGGTCCAGCGCCAGCACGCACACCCCGCCGGGGTGGTCCGCCACCTCCCGGATGGCCTCCCTGCCGTTGGGCAGCAGCACGGTGTCCCGCCGGATGTGCAGGATTTTCCCGTCGTAGATGGTCTCGCTGTGCAGTGTCTTTTCTTGCAGCTCCATAATGTCATGCTCCTTCTTCCATGCGCTCCGGCGTTTCGCCGCCGCTTGTACTCGCCTCCGCCGTCAGGTCCGCCGGAGTGAGCGTGTCTGTATAGATCCCGCTGACGCCCTGGTCCAGCAGCTCCCG
>DVGP01000121.1 GCA_018712665.1 Candidatus Pelethomonas intestinigallinarum
CCTCCGCCAGCTACCACCCGGACACCGGCTGCATCGACTTCCCGGAGAGCCAGTGGGGAAAGAAGCTCGCCGGCAGCGTGGGCCGGGAGCCGGAGCGGTTCTACGCCTTCCTGCGGGAGAAGAAAACCGGGGAGTTTGTGGGTGAAGTGAATTTCCATTACACCCCCTCCGCCGGCTGGCATGACATGGGCGTCGTGGTCTATGCGCCCTGTCGCCGCCGGGGCTACGGCCACGAGGGGCTTGCGCTGTTGCTGCGCCGGGCTTTTCTGGTCTGCGGCGTCTCCAGGCTCCACAACAGCTTTGAGGAGGAGCGGGACCCGGGGCTGGCGATCCATCTCCGCGCGGGCTTCCAGGTAGTGGGGACCAGCGAGACGGTACGCTTCGGCCGGCCAGTCCAGGTGCTGGAGCTGGAGCTGACGAAAGAGAGGTATCTAGCCCGGCGGCAGCGGGAAAAAGTGGAGTTTCCGCGAAAATAACACTTGCAATTTTGAAATTGGCATGATATACTATCAGACGGCCTTACGGTGAAAGCTGTCGGGTCCAGTTTACGAGGAAAGAGGTGAACGAGAGCAATGAAGGAAGGTATCCATCCCAATTATCAGCAGACTACGATCAAATGCGCCTGCGGTAATGTAATTGAGACAGGTTCCACGAAGAAGGACATGCGCGTGGAAGTCTGCTCGAAGTGTCACCCCTTCTTCACCGGCAAGCAGAAGCTGGTTGACACCGGCGGCCGGGTGG
Source organism: Candidatus Pelethomonas intestinigallinarum (assembly GCA_018712665.1). Taxonomy (GTDB): domain Bacteria; phylum Bacillota; class Clostridia; order Oscillospirales; family Oscillospiraceae; genus Pelethomonas; species Pelethomonas intestinigallinarum. The sequence goes on from DVGP01000121.1 coordinate 742, forward strand.
CCAAGTTCAACAAGAAGTTCGGCCTTGACAAGTGATCGAGTGACAAACCGCACCGCGCCGCTTCAAAAGCGGCGCGGTGTTTTGTTGTCTGGAGAGCTGTGGCTGAGGAAACCAATAAATTCTAAAGTTAAGTTTAATAATTAACGAAAATCATTAAAATATTATTGACAGGCTAGAACATCTCTGGTATGATTCTCATGAGGTGATAGATATGAGATCGTTCCAAAAGCTTGCCGACGCCCGGTATGCCCGGCCCGCCGCCCAGTTCATGCGGTACGTCTGCTATTTCGTGATCTTCTTTCATGTGCTTTGCCTGGTCCTGAGCCTGATGGGGCGGCAGACCTTCGCCCTCCATACCAGCCAGGGGACCTATGACCAGGCCATCTACGCGGAGGAAGACCACGATCCAACCTCCCGCGTGTTCACGGTGTCTGTGAACGACGATATTTTCGTATGGGCAAATGAGGAGGACCAGATCGAACTGACGACCCACCTGGCCCTCTCCCTCATGTTCGCCCTGGGCGCGGTGCCCCTGATTTTCGCCTACTGGTTCCTGAGCCGGGTGTTCTCCAACATCAGCAGAGGACAGATCTTTACAGAACAGAACGCCCGCTGTCTCCTTGATTACGGCCTCATGCAGATGATCGTGGCCCTTCCCGTCCCGCTGCTCAAGCAGCTGGTGTGCTTCCTTGCTAACCAAATTGCGGACAGCCGGATCTCCCTCTACACCGGTACGGAGGTGCTGAACACCCTCATCCCCAGCATCGCCTTCCTCGTGGCGGCGTACATCATTCGGTATGGCATCTACTTGCAGGACGAGGTGGACCACACGCTATGATCATCATTCGACTGGATCGAGTTTTGGCGGACCGGAAGATGCGGCTCAACGATCTGGCTGCCCTGGTGGGCATCTCCAACGTCAACCTCTCCTATTTGAAGACGGGGAAGGTGCGGGCGGTCCGCTTCAGCACTTTGAACGCCATCTGCAAGGCCCTCCACTGCCAGCCGGGGGACATCCTGGAGTACGCGGAGGATGAGGAGGAAGCTGAGGCAGGGGAAGCCCCGCTGTAATGGATCGAGCGGCCCCATGGAGGGGCCGCTTCAATGTGTCGAAAAAGCCTCGCAGAGTTTCGCCGCCCGAAGGCGGCGAAAGAAAAGCTGCAACCGCAAGGTTCCCTCCTCGCGGCATAGCCGCTGCGGCCTGCGCTGCAAACATGCCACCGGCATGTTTGCTTACGCTGCGGCGTCGGAAAAACACTTTGCGCGGAGCGAGCGTCGAATCGTCCGCCACATGGGGCCCCCGCCGGAGCCCAGCGAAGCGGGTCCGGTGGGGAGAGGAGGCGCAGCGGAGTGAGCGCCGCCTGCCGCTTTGCGGCGGGCGGCGGGATACGGAGCTTGTGCCGACGACGCGCAGAGCGCAGCGAGACCCCTTTGGCGGAAAAGGCGTCAGCCTTTTTCGACAGTCTCGAGCGGCCCCATAGAGGGGCCGCTTTTTCGGTTGCAAAGTTTTCAATGATGGGATATACTACACCCAGAGATTTCAGGCCGTGCCGCCGCAGAGGGAGCATGGCGAATTTGCGGTGTGTTTGCACGGCAAAATCAAAACGCGAGGTACTATGGAAGAAAAAAAGACTGTACAGACTGAAGTGGAGAAGCCCCGGGACCGGGCGGTGCTGGCGGGGCTCAGCAGCCCCCGGCTGGACAAGCGGGACAACGCCGACGAGGACACCCTGGAGGAGCTGGGGGCCCTGGTGGAGACCGCCGGGGGAGAGGTGGCCGCCGTGGTGCTCCAGAACCGGGCCGCTCCGGAGCCCCGGACCTTCATCGGCGAGGGCAAGGTGGCAGAGATCCGGGAGCTGGTGCGGAACGAGGAGGCCACCATGGTCATCTTCGACAACGACCTGAGTCCCTCCCAGATGCGGGTGCTGACCCAGGAGCTGGGGGTCCAGGTCCTGGACCGCAGCGGCCTGATCCTGGACATCTTCGCCCAGCGGGCCAGGACGCGGGAGGGCCGTCTCCAGGTGGAGCTGGCCCAGTACCAGTATCTGCTGCCCCGGCTTACCGGCATGTGGACCCACCTGGAGCGCCAGGCGGGCACCAGCGGCAAGGGCCCCATCGGCTCCAAGGGCCCAGGTGAGACCCAGTTGGAGACGGACCGCCGCCACATCCACCGGAAGATCGACAAGCTGAAGGCGGAGCTGGAGGAGGTCCGCCGGGTCCGCGGGACCCAGCGCCAGCGGCGGATGAAGAACGAGATCCCCGTGGTGGCCATCGTGGGCTACACCAACGCCGGGAAATCCACCCTACTAAACGCCCTCACCGGGGCGGGTATCCCCGCCAACGACCGGCTGTTCGACACCCTGGACACCACCACCCGCCTCCTGGCCGTCAGCGACACCCTGGAGGTGGTGATCTCCGACACCGTGGGCTTCATCCGGAAGCTGCCCCACCAGCTGGTGGACGCCTTCAAGGCCACGTTGGAGGAGCTGGAGTACGCCGACATGCTCCTCCACGTCATCGACATCTCCAACCCCGAGTGGCAGGAGCAGGCCCGGATCGTGGAGGACCTGATCCGGGAGCTGGGGGCGGAGAAGACCCCCTGCCTGCGGGTCTACAACAAGTCCGACCTGTTCTGGGGGGACATCCGCCCCCACGGGGAGGACACGGTCAACATCTCCGCCAAGACGGGGGAGGGCCTGCCGGAGCTCCTCCGGGCCATTGACCGGACCTTGGACAAGGGGACCCGGCGGGTGACCATCCACCTGCCCTACGACAAGGCGGGGCTTCTGGACGTCCTCTACCGGGACGCCCGGGTGGAGTCCGTGGACTACGCCGCCACCATCGACGTGGTGGCCACCTGCAATCCCCGGGCCCTGGGGCTGGTCAAGACCTACGTGGAGGGCTGGACCGAGCCGAAGGAGCCCTGGGAGGAGTAGGGATATTTCTTTGCGGGGGCTCCGCCCCCGTGCCCCGGCCTGCTTTTCCCTCGCCGGAAAAGTAGGCAAAAGGGCGCATAGGGGGCATACTTGCCCCCTATGTACCCCCTTATGGTGAATTTGATCGCCGCGGCTGCCCAGGCTCCCTCGATGGTGCCTGCCGCCGCGCATAGGATATTTGCCTCTGACCAAGAGACTTGCCCTTTGGTCTCCACCTCTCCTGGGGGAGGTTTCGTGATGTGTGGTCCTGCGGGAAGGTCGGCGCCGGGCGGGGGGCCGGGACAGTTTGGGAGAGAGGAGAAAGGATCGCGGATGTCAGTATTGGAAACGGAGCGGACGATCCTCCGGCCCTTTCAGGAGGCGGACGCGGAGGACCTGTACCGGTATGCCAGGGACCCCCGGGTGGGTCCCATCGCGGGGTGGAAGCCCCACGAGAGTGTGGAGGAGAGCCGGCGGATCATCCAGACGGTGTTCGCCTCCCCCAACGTGTTCGCCGTTGTGGACCGGGAGAGCGGGCACGTCATCGGCTCGGCGGGCTTTGTCAGCCGCCCTCAGGAGAGCGGCAGCTCCTCCGACGAGATCGGCTATGCCCTGGACCCGGCCTGGTGGGGACGGGGGCTCATGCCGGAGGTGGTGGAGGCCCTGGTCCGCTACGGCTTTGAGGAGCTGGACCTGGGGGCTATCTGGTGCAGCCACTACGAGGAGAACCGCCGCTCCCGGCGGGTGATCGAGAAGTGCGGCTTCCGGTATGTGTTTACCGAGCAGATCAGCGATGAGTTTCAGGCGGACCGCCCCACCCGGTTCTATGTGATGCTCCGCCCGGACTGGGAGAGGAGGGAAACAGCCTGTGGATAAGGTCATGGAGAGCTATTTGGTGCCCTTTGGGCCCGGGGAGGCGGAGTTCGTGGAGAAGCGGTCCCGGTTCATCGGCCAGGTCTGGCCTGTGGACAGCGAGGAGGAGGCCCGCCGGCGGATTGAGGAGACCCGGCGGCGGCACCACGACGCCCGGCACAACTGCTGGTGCTATGTCCTGCGGGATGGCAATGTGCTGCGGTACTCCGACGACGGCGAGCCCCAGGGCACTGCGGGCCAGCCCATGCTGAACGTGTTTGTGAAGGAGGGGGTCACCAATGTCTGCTGCGTGGTGACCCGGTACTTCGGCGGCATCCTTCTGGGTGCCGGGGGGCTGACCCGGGCCTACGGCGGCACCGCCAAGCTTGCCCTGGACGCCGCCGGCGTCAGCCGGATGCGGCTGTGGAGCACTCTGGCCGTGCCCTGCTCCTACTCCCTCTATGAGCGGATGCGGCTCCTGACGGAGCAGAGCGGCGGCGTCATCGCCGACACGGATTTCGGTACCGACGTGGTGCTGTCCGTGCTCATGCCCTCAGAGCTGGTGGAGCGGTTCCGGGCCAATGTGACGGAGCTTTCCGCCGGCGGCGTGGAGGTGCTGGTGGAGGAGGAGGCGTTCCGCCCGGGACCCAGAGAAAACAGATAATAAGTGCGGGACCCTCGGACCCCACACCGCTGTTCGGGGACGCCGTCCCCGAACAAAGAGGCCCCGGCGGGAACACCGCCGGGGCCTCTTCGCGAGCAAAACTGTAAGCCGGGTTCTGTATTTGGCAGTCATCTATCTTGGCGGCCCGTTGCCGGACCGCTCCAGCCACCTCCTGAGGACGGCCGGGCC
>DVGP01000122.1 GCA_018712665.1 Candidatus Pelethomonas intestinigallinarum
GGTGAGGCCGAACAGAAACAGCGCTTCCGGTTTCGGCAGAATGCTGTCATCCGCCGTGTATCTGACTTATCCCTCCACCGAGAGCTTCACAGTGACCGACTCGCGGGGCTTCGCACCCCATTCCACGTGCCGCCAAGGGCTGCGGATGACTTCTTGATTCGATTTGCAGAAAGTATAGCACAATTTCGCCGCTTTGTCAAAGAATTTTCCGGCCCCGGGCCGGGCCCGGAGCCGGGGCACGCCGCCGCTAGGCTCTCTTTCTGTATAGAGCCGCAATAAGCAAGCCTATCGCCAGAACCAAGGCGCTGCCTGCCAGCAGCAAAAGCTGTCCAGTCTCCTGGCCGCCGGAGACATCCGCCCCAACCTGGCTGCCGCCGGGGAAGCCGTCAGAACCGCCGCCCTGCCCGGTGTCTTCCGAGAAACCGGGAGGCGTTTGGTTCCCGCCGCTCTCCGGGGCCTGGGACCTCTCCCCGGCTGCGCCGCCTGTCTCCGGGGTCGTCAGGCTCTCCTCCGACAGGGAGTCGGCCTCCTCCCCTGCCGGAGCCTCGCCGGAGGGCGGGGTCCGCCCGGCCCCCCGCCCCCGGGAGGTCTCCTCCTGAGCGGTGTCCCCCTCCCCGGACTGGGCGTCCTCCGAAAGCACCGGGAATTGACCGCCCCCTGGGAGACCGTCAAAGCCGCCCCGGCCGCCGCCCATGCCGCCGCCGTTCATGCTGCCCATATCCGAAATAACGATGTGGGAGGCGTCGATGAGGCTGGCGCTGCCCGCCGCCTGGCCTTCGGAGGTGGCGGGGATGGTCCCCTCCAGCTGCCCGGACACGCTCTCCGCCCGGAGCAGGCAGAACTCCCGGAGGGTGTCCACGCCGGTCTGAAACTCCTCGTAGGTGCAGAACTTGGTGGGGTCCTTCTCCACATAGGGGGCGATGAGGGTCTCCACCTGGTCCAGCATCTCAGCAAAATATCCGCTGTCGAAGTACTCTGCAAGAAACTCCGCGAAATACTGGTGGTAGAGCTCTGTGTAGGTCTCGTCGGCGAAGATCCAGGCCAGCATGGGCCGGGACTCCACCGTCCCGCCGGAGACCGGGTCGTCGATGGGGTAGTTCACCAGGGTGGTGGCGTCATCCTGATCCTGGAAGCCGCCGAAGGCCAGGTTGTAGTCCCAGGGGATCATGGACAGCCGTCCGTCCTTCTCGTAGAGGTAGTAGTTGTGGATCATGGAGCCGGTATAGCTGTCGAAGTTGCAGACAAAGTTGTGGACCACGAAGTAGCGGATCACCTGATCCACGTCCACCACCTCCTCAATATCCTCCCCCGCGTTGAGCCGCTTCAGGGAGGCGATGAGGCGGTCCCGGTCCTCGTCGGTGATGTCGGTCTTGGCGTTGTCGAAGATGTTCTGGTAGCTGTCGTAGTCGTCGTCGGTGTAGATGAGAGAGACGTCGTCGCTGCCCATGGAGAAGCCGCCCATGCCGCCTCCTCCGCCCCGGCCGGAAAAATCCTGTGCGAAGTCCTCAGGAAGCTCCCTATCCTCCGGAGGCTCCCCATCCCCGGGCGGCTCCAGATTCTCCGGGGGCACGAAGTCCCCGCCGGAGGCGTTCTCCGCCGGCTGCCAGTCGTCCATGTCAAAACCGCCGCCATTGCCCCGGCCGCCGCCCATATCTATGCTGTCTGGCTTGTAGAGCTCGCCGTAATCGCTGCCGTAATTCCGCTCCAGGAAGGACTCCTCCACCCCCTCCACCGCCAGGTACAAACCCCAGTCCTCACCGTTGACGGTGATGTAGACATAGCTGCACAGGGGCGCGGCCACGCCGAACCACCCCATCATCTGGTAGGTGAGGTAGTCCTTCAGATAGGTGTTATCCTGGATGATGTTGTTCAGGCTCAGCTTGTCCAGGCCGTGGTAGGTCAGGCCGCTGTCGTAGTGGTCAAACTCGATCTTGAAGCTGTAGCGGTCGTTGCCGTAGTTTTCCACCTGGGTCAGGGAGGTGTTTCCCTTGGCCCGGATGGCCACGTTGGCGTAGGTCTCCCCGTCGATGACCACGGTGCAGTCGGCGTACTCCTCGCCGGCGCAGGTCTCCAGGAAAGCGTCCCAGTCGTCCATGACGATGTCCAGAGTATGGACCGCGCTGGTGTCGAAGAGCCGGTCCTCGTATCCCATGGACGAGGCGGCGGCCTGGATGCCCAGGCTCTCCCCGTTCATGAAGATCACCGCCAGGAGCACCGCCAGGGCCATGGCCCCGCAGCAGATCCGGTCGATATACTTGTGGGTGGACATGGCGCGCCTCCCCGTCAGTTCATGTAGTCGCCGTTGTAGCTGACCAGCACGGCGCTGGCCACCCCCTCCATCTCCGCCAGGATGTTGATGAAATCGGTGTTGTCATCCCCCAGGCGGACCTCCATATTCAGCTCAATGGACCCCGGCTGGGCGGTCTTGCTCTTGACCACGCATCGCTTCACCTGGCTGCGGAGATAGCCGGCGGCGGCGGTCTCGCTGTCGTGGTCCCGGCAGCGGAGGACCACGATGTAGGGGCTGGTGTGGGACTTCTTGTTGGCAAAGGCCAGCAGGACCAGGCCGATGACCACGCTGCCGAACACCGCCAGAGGGATCATGCCGGCGGCCAGGACGATGCCCACGGCGATGGACCAGAAGAGGAAGGCGATGTCCAGCGGCTCCTTGATGGCGGTGCGGAACCGGACGATGGACAGGGCGCCCACCATGCCCAGGGAGAGCACCACGTTGCTGGTCACCGCCAGGATCACCAGGGTGGAGATCATGGTCAGGGCCACCAGGGTCACACCGAAGCTGGAGGAGTACATCACCCCGGCAAAGGTCTTTTTATAGATCAGAAAAATGAACAGGCCGATGGCGAAGGCCAGCGTCAGGGCCACCACCATGTCCAAAATGGACACGCTGTCAATGTTCTCCAGAAAGCTGGATTTGAAAATATCCTGAAAAGTCATGCTGTCAGTCTCCTGTCTTTTATCGTGTCAGCCGTAGATCCGGCAGGCCGCGTATTTGGAAAAGGCCGATGTGTGGGCGCCGGGGACCTGGACCACGTCCCGGATCGCGGAGGGCAGAAAGGCGTCCCACTTCACCTCCAGGATCACCGGCGCGTCCCCCGCCGGCACCGTGACGCAGTCGAGGTCCAGAAAGTCCGTGCCGGTCAGACCGGTGCGGATATCGTAGTCTAAGGTCACCCGGACATTCCCCGCCTCACAGACATAGGCCTCCCGGGTGTAATCCACAATGATCCTGGGCCGGAGGCCCTGGGTCTCCATCTTATAGCACAGCTCCCACAGCAGGGGATCACCGCTGCCCGCCGCGGTCCGAAGCTCCCCAGAGGACACGGCCCGGGCCTGGTCCAGAGTGAGCTGGGTCTGCTCCTTGCGGCACAGGCCGTGGAGCTTGCTCTTCTTCTCCAGCAGGAGCAGGGAGAGGTCCCCGTTGTAGTACCGGACCCGGAACTTCTCCCGGCAGTCCACCCCGTCCAGCTTCTCCCGCAGGGCCTTGTCCCGCAGGTTGTCAAAGTACAGGCTTCGGACGGCGTACCGCCCGTTTACGCCGTGGCTGTCCTGGGCCATCACCGCTGTCAGCCGGGACCGCAGGGCCAGGAGATCGCCATAGCCCACCATGTGCTTCCACTCATGGCGGAAGGCCGCCTCCCGGTTTTCTGTCGATTTTTGTACCTGATTTTGCCGCATTTGTCCTCACCTCGGACCTGGAGTATATCATTTTTTGCTTAACTGAAACTTAACGTATATTTAACATTGCGAGGCAAATCCTCAGCTTTCTTCCCGATTTACAATATATTTACAAAACTCCCCGCCCCAAAAGCACAGAGAGGCGG
>DVGP01000123.1 GCA_018712665.1 Candidatus Pelethomonas intestinigallinarum
ATCATCATCCAGCTGCTGACGGTGGCCATCCCGGCCCTGGAGCGTATGAGCCGGGAAGGCGGCGAGGAGGGCAAGCGGAAGATCAAGGCCATCACCCGCTACGCCACCGTGGCCATCGCCGTGCTCCAGGCCCTGGGCTACTACTTCCTCATGCGCAACAACACCACCGCCGGCTTCGCCATCCTGACGGATACCGGTGTGTGGGCCGCCCTGGTGATCATGGTCTCCTTCGTGGCCGGCTCCAGCTTCCTGATGTGGCTGGGCGAGCAGTGCAACGAGTTTGGTGTGGGCAACGGCATCTCCATGATCCTGTTCGCCGGTATCATCTCCCGTGTTCCCGCGATGGTTTCTTCCCTTTACAGCTCCATCGTCTCCGGCACCATGCACTGGGCCTGGACCATCCTCATCGTGGTGGGCATCCTGCTGCTGGTGGTCCTCATCGTCTTTGTCAGCGACGCGGAGCGCCGCATCCCGGTCCAGTACGCCAAGCGCCAGGTGGGCCGGCGGATGTACGGCGGCCAGTCCAGCTCCCTGCCCATGAAGGTGAACATGTCCGGCGTGCTGCCCATCATCTTCGCCCAGTCCATCGCTTCCCTGCCCGCCACCATCGCGGCGTTCCTGCCCGCTCCGGCGGAGGGGACCTTCTGGTACGCTCTGCTGCAGGCCATCGACACACAGTCTGTGCTGTATATGATCGTGTACTTCCTCATGATCATCGGCTTCAGCTATTTCTACGCCACCATCCAGTTCAACCCCATTGAGATCGCCAACAACCTCAAGCGCAATGGCGGGTTCATCCCCGGCTTCCGTCCGGGCAAGCCCACCAGCGATTTCATCGCCAAGGTCCTCAACAAGATCACGCTCTTCGGCGCCATCTACCTGGGCATCGTGGCCATCGTGCCTCTGATCGCCGGGAAGGTCCTGCCTGTGAACGTGGGCATTGGCGGAACCTCCGTCATCATCGTGGTGGGCGTGGCCCTGGAGACTGTCCAGGCTCTGGAGTCCCAGATGCTGATGCGCCAGTACAAGGGCTTCCTGGAATAAGGAGAAAGACATGAAACTGATTTTATTAGGCGCTCCCGGTGCCGGGAAGGGCACCCAGGCGGAGATCCTCTGCCGCAAGCTCGGGATCCCCTCCATTTCCACCGGAAACATTCTGCGTGCCGCCATCAAGGATGGCACTCCCACCGGCGTTCAGGCGAAGAAGTATATTGACGCCGGGCAGTTAGTGCCTGATGAAGTCATCATCGGGATCGTCAATGAGCGGCTCAGCCAGGACGATTGTGCGAAGGGTTACATCCTCGACGGTGTGCCCCGCACCATCGCCCAGGCTGAGGCCTTGGAGAAGGCCGGCATCCAGTTCGACGCCGTGGTCTCCATTGAGATCTCCGAGGATGAGATCCTCCGCCGGATGAGCGGCCGCCGGGTCTGCGAGGCCTGCGGCTCCAGCTACAATGTGGAGGCCGTCCCCCCCAGAGTGGAGGGCATCTGCGACAACTGCGGCGGGAAGCTGATCCAGCGCCGGGACGACAGTCCCGAGACCGTCCGCGAGCGTCTGAAGGTGTACCACACCGAGACAGAGCCTCTGGTGGACTTCTACGCCGCCCGGGGCCTGCTCAAGCCCGTGGAGGTCGCCGACAACAAGGAGGCCACCTCCCGGAAAATCCTGGCGGCTTTGGGGATGGAAGCATGATCACCCTCAAATCCAGCCACGAGATCCAGCTTATGCGTCAGGCGGGGAGGATTACCGCGGCGGCTCGCGCCTTGGCGGGAGCTATGGTAGCCCCTGGCGTATCAACCCGAGAAATTGACAAAGCGGTATACCGCTTCATCACGTCCCAGGGGGCTGTGCCCTCCTTTCTCCACTACAACGGCTATCCCGCCAGTGTGTGCATCTCCGTCAACGACGAGGTGATCCACGGCATTCCGGGCCACCGTGTGCTGCGGGAGGGGGACATCGTCTCCGTGGACGTGGGGGCCTACAAGGACGGTTTTCACGGCGATTGCGCCGCCACTTACCCCTGCGGAGAGATCTCCGAGGAGGCCAGGCGGCTCATCGAGGTGACCCGGCAGAGCTTCTTTGAGGGGCTTCGGTACGCCCGGGAGGGCTACCGGCTGCCGGACCTGTCCGGCGCCATCCAGAGGTATGTGGAGTCCAACGGCTTCTCCGTGGTCCGGGAATATGTGGGCCACGGCATCGGCAGCAAGATGCACGAGGCGCCGGAGGTCCCCAACTATGTGGAGCCCAGGATGGGGCGCCCCCGCTTCCTGCGGGGCATGACCATCGCCGTGGAGCCTATGGTGAATGCCGGAGGCGCCGCGGTCAAGGTAATGCCGGACGGGTGGACGGTGAAGACCGCCGACGGGCGGCTCAGCGCCCACTACGAGAACACCATTCTGATCACCGATGGGGAGCCGGAGCTGCTCACCGACCCCGATGCGAAACCGGAGTGACCGGCTATGGACATCCAGCGAGCAGATATCGTAACATCCACCGCCGGCAGGGACCGGGGAAAGTACTTCTTCGTCTTGGACGTGGAGGGAGAGTACCTGCTGCTGGCAGACGGTAAGACCCGGAGACTGGAGAGTCCCAAGCGGAAAAAGCGCAGGCACGCCGCCTTCGCCGCCCGCTTTGACTGCCGGGCCGCCGACAAGATCAGAAGCGGAGAGAAACTGACCAACAGCGAGCTCCGCAGGGCCCTCGCCTCCTTTGGCGGGGATGGTAATCCAGACCAGGAGGGATAATCACTTGGCAAAATCCGATATGATCGAGGTTGAGGGCGTCGTTGTCGAGGCGCTCCCCAACACTACATTCCAAGTAGACATTGGAAACGGCCACACCATTCTGGCCCACATTTCTGGAAAACTCAGAATGAATTTCATCAGAATCCTGCCTGGTGATAAAGTCACGGTGGAAATGTCTCCCTATGATCTGACCCGTGGCCGGATTACCTGGCGTACTAAGTAGGAGGAAACGAGACATGAAAGTAAGACCGTCCGTGAAGCCCATGTGCGAGAAGTGCAAGATCATTCGCCGCAAGGGTCGCCTGATGGTGATCTGCGAGAATCCCAAGCATAAGCAGAGACAGGGCTAAGTGAATTTGGAGGTGCTTTAACTTATGGCAAGAATTGCCGGTATTGACCTGCCCAAGGATAAGCGTATCGAAATTGGCCTTACGTATATCTACGGCATTGGCAGAAAGAGCGCCAAGGACATCCTGGCGCAGACTGGTATCAACCCCGACACCCGGGTGAAGGACCTGACCGAGGCTGAGGAGGCCAAGCTCCGTGAGGCCATCGACCACGGCTACATGGTGGAGGGCGATCTGCGCCGCGCCGTGGCCCTGGACATCAAGCGTCTCAGCGAGATCGGCTGCTACCGGGGTATCCGCCACCGCCGCGGGCTGCCTGTCCGCGGTCAGCGCAGCAAGACCAACGCCCGCACCCGCAAGGGTCCGAAGAAGACCATTGCCAACAAGAAGAAGTAAGGAGGGAGAATAGACAATGGCTGCACCTAAGACTGGCAAGAAGGTTATCCGCCGCCGCCGTGAAAAGAAGAACATCGAAAAGGGCCAGGTCCATATCCGTTCTTCCTTCAACAACACCATGGTGACCGTCACCGACACCCAGGGCAACGCCATCTCCTGGGCCTCCTCCGGTGGCCAGGGTTTCCGTGGCAGCAAGAAGTCCACGCCTTTCGCCGCTCAGACCGCCGCCGAGGTGGCCGCCCGGGCCGCGATGGAGCATGGGCTGAAGACCGTGGAGGTCTTCGTCAAGGGACCCGGCCAGGGCCGTGAGGCCGCTATCCGGGCTCTCCAGGCTGTGGGTCTGGAAGTGACCATGATCAAGGACGTCACCCCCATCCCCCACAACGGCTGCCGCCCCCCCAAGCGCCGCCGCGTCTAATTCGGAAGAAGGAGGAAGTATTGAATTATGGCTAAAAACATGCAGCCTGTGGCCAAGCGCTGCAAGGCTCTGGGCATTTCCCCCGCCGCTATGGGCTACGCCAAGAAGACCACCGAGCGCAACAGCGGCAACATGGTGCGGAAGAAGAAGAGCGAGTATGCCCTTCAGCTTCAGGAAAAGCAGAAGGTCAAGTTCGTCTACGGCATCATGGAGAAGCAGTTCCACGCCTACTATGAGAAGGCCGCCCGCATGCCCGGCAAGACCGGCGACATGCTGCTGAGCCTCATTGAGCGCCGCCTGGACAACGTGGTCTACCGCCTGGGCTTCGCCATGACCCGCCGGGAGGCCCGCCAGCTGGTGAGCCACGCCCACTTCACCGTCAACGGCAAGAAGGTCAACATCCCCTCCTACCTGGTCCGCTCCGGCGATGTGATCGAGGTCAAGGAGTCCAGCCGTTCCTCCGTGAAGTTCAAGCGCCTGCTGGGCGAGGACGCCCCCTCCATCCTGGTGCCCCAGTGGCTGGACCGGCAGAAGGACGCCCTGAAGGGCACTGTTACCCGCCTGCCCGTCCGCGAGGACATCAACGATATGCCCATTGAGGAGCATCTCATCGTCGAGCTGTACTCCAAGTAATCGGAGACTACCCTCGATTATCACACGAACTGAATTTAGGGCGGGTCAAATGCCATGGCCCGCTGAGAGAAGGAGGGTAACTGCATGATTGAAATTGAGAAGCCCCAGATCGAGTGTATCGAGACCCCAGGTGACGACTCCTATGGCAAGTATGTGGTCGAGCCTCTGGAGCGCGGCTACGGCACCACCCTGGGTAACGCGCTGCGCCGGATCATGCTCTCTTCCCTGCCCGGTACCGCCGCCACCAGCATCAAAATCGCCGGTGTGCAGCACGAGTTCACCACCATCCCCGGTGTGAAGGAGGATGTGACGGAGATCGTGCTGAATATCAAGCAGCTGATCACCAAGCTCCACAGCGAGGGGGGCAAGACCGTCTTCATCGAGGCGGTGGGCCCCTGCGAGGTGACCGCCGGCGACATCAAGAGCGACGGCGAGGTGGAGGTACTCAACCCTGAGCTCCACATCGCCACCCTGGGCAGCGGCGCTACGCTGAACATGGAAATCACGCTCAGCCACGGCCGGGGCTACGTGCCCGCCGACCGCAACAAGGCCCAGCAGAACATCATCGGCGTCATCCCCGTGGACTCCATCTACACCCCTGTGTACAAGGTGAACTACACCGTGGAGAACACCCGGGTGGGCAACATGACCGACTTTGACAAGCTGACCATCGAGGTGTGGACCGATTCCACCATCTCCGCCCGGGACGCCGTGTCCCTGGGCGCCAAGATCCTGTGCGACCACTTCGCCCTCTTCACCGACCTCAGCGAGACGGTGGGCTCCAAGTCCACCGTGGTGGAGAAGGCGGAGACCCAGCGGGACAAGGTGCTGGAGCTGACCATCGAGGAGCTGGATCTCAGCGTCCGCAGCTTCAACTGCCTGAAGCGGGCCAACATCAACACCGTGGAGGATCTGATCTCCAAGACGGAGGATGAGATGATGAAGGTCCGGAACCTGGGCCGCAAGAGCCTGGAGGAGGTCATCAACAAGCTGGCCATGATGGGCCTGTCCCTGGCCGACGAAGACAACAACAACTGATCGGCCGCCGCCCCCGGAGCTTTGCGCTCCGGGTCCCGCGTCAGGCCGCGCCTGCCGGCGACGGCAGGAGGACTAACGCCTTTTAAGGAGGAAACCTACAATGCCCGGAACTCGTAAGCTCGGTAAGACTACCGACCAGCGTATCGCGATGCTCCGTCAGCAGGTGACCGATTTCCTGGATAACGGCAAGATGGAGTCCACCGTGACCCGCTGCAAGGAGATCCGTCCCTTGGCTGAGAAGATGATCACTCTGGGGAAGAAGGGCGACCTGGCCGCTTACCGCAAGGCCATGGCCTTTATCACCCGTGAGGACGTTGTGAAGAAGGTCTTCAAGGAGCTCGCCCCCAAGTATGAGGAGCGCAACGGCGGCTACACCCGCATCACCCGCACCGGCGTTCGCCGTGGCGACGCGGCTGAGACCGCTATGATCGAGCTGGTGTGATTCCCACACCCTCGATCTGAAAAGAGAAGAAAAAGCCCTTTCGTGTGTGGAGTACTACACATACGAAAGGGCTTTTTTGATTGAGATTTGTAGGATCTCGTCGAAATATTACAAATCGGAGTGCAAAGCGCTGCCGGTACCGCCTCTATGAAAGGCCCAGTGATGAGAACTGCTGTAAAGCCGTTAGGATCTTCAGCCCTTATTCTGCAAGTCCTGCCGCACTCGCCGCCTTCTGCGGCACAGGAGCAGGAACGATCCGATCAGAGCGGCGTTGGTGATGAGAACAATGAGGCTGCCCTCGATGCGGTACGTTCCGCCGGACAGGAGCGGGCTTCCCGAAACGGCCATGTTGAGCAGATGGGGATAGTCGTCGGCCAGGGAAACGCCGCCCAGGACCAGGGCGCCTACACCGTTCCAGATAAAATGCATCACCGTGGGGGCAATGATCGAGCCGGTGTACTCCAGAACGACCGTCATCAGCAGGCTCATTGTCAGCACGTTCAAAACAGGGAGCGGACCCGCCTCAAAAGCGCCGCCGTGCATCAGGGTAAAGAGGGCTGTGGTCACGATGACCGCCGCCGCCAAGTTGTGTCTCTGCTTCAGCAGCTGGTAGAGATAGCCGCGGACAAGGAGCTCCTGCATGATGACATTCAGCAGCGCGGCCAGTACCCAGACTGGGAAGTTTTCCACCGTGTTGACGCCCTCAAAGCGGATTGAATGAGCGGCGTACAGGATCAGAACCGGCGCCGCCAGCCAGCAGGCTCCGGCAGCGGCGCCTGTCAGGAATCCCTTAGCGGGGGACTTGACCAGATTCAACGAAATAGATCGTTTTTCAATGAGCCAAAATAGAAGCGTAAAGGCGATGACCGACAGAAGAGGTATGAGCTCAGCCCACAGTCTCCAGATCGCAGGGTCCTCGGTCGGGGGCAGCGGGAGCAGGGAAGCGGCGACTGCCCACCCGACAAAAAATGTGATGCACTTGACAAAAGAGAGCGCCATTTTTTTCATGATCGTAGTCCTTCCTTCCATGACTGTGCCGGGGCACGGTCAAAGTCAATATGAGGCGGCAGCCCGCCGGTCAGCATAAAAGGGGCGTCCGCCTGACAGACAGCGGACGCCCCAAGATTATCCCAATCGCTGGGGATAGAAGATCAGATCAGCCGCACATGGCCCAGAAGGGGGACCGGCCGCTCCACGCCTGAGATGGCGTTGATGATGCCGATGAACCAGCAGACCACGCACAGCACCAGCGCCAGACCCACTGCCAGGTCCACCGCCCAGCCCACCAGCGGGAGCCAGCCGAGGACGCGCCCGACAAGGCCGGCCACAGTGCCGGACAGCCAGATCACCAGGGACTGGTTCAGGTGGAATCTGGACGCGCCGCGGTCTCCGGCCACAAAGGCCACCAGCAGGCCGATCCAGCTGAGGTACGCCACCACGTCGGTGGTACGTTTGCTCATCATGATACAGACCTCCTTACTTTTGCCGCAGGGTCAGGTCGCCGCTGACGCTGGCCATGCGGTAGGAGCGCTGGCCGCCGTCCAGATAGATGGCCTCGCCGGACCGGGCGCCGATGGGCCCCACCAGGGGAAATTCAGAGTTCAAATCGCCGCTGATGGTCTCGAACTGGAGGGTAAAGCCCTCGCCGCCGGGGAAGGCGGCCTGGCAGTCTCCGGATTTGGAGCGCAGCTCCATGGACTGGGGAGCGGCGGTGCTGTCCACGGTGATGTCGCCGCTGGCGGTGGCCAGCTTGACGCTCTGCACGCTGCCGGATACTTCCAGGTCGCCGCTCATGGTCTCCGCCTGGACGCCGCCGGCAATGTCCAAGGCCTCCAGGTCGCCGCTGACAGATTTGTAAGCCACCTCGCCGCAGAGGGCACGGTTCAGCTCCAGATTGCCGCTGACGGTCCGCACCGCCAGCCGACCGGCCTCCAGGCCGTCGTCCACCGTCACGTCGCCGTTGGTGGTGGACACCTGGATGAACTCCCAGTACCGCCGGGGCAGGGTCAGCTGGATATCCGCCGCCGCCAACCCCCGGACGAAGAAGAATGAGGAGGTGGCGGTTTTTCCCGGGCGGATAGACAGCACGCCGGCGTCACTGAGCCGCAGCTCTAGCTGGTCGGTGTCGCCGTCCAGGGTGATGTCGCACTGGGGATCGTCGGACAGGCGGATGCCCACATCGCCGTTGCCCAGCTTGATGTCCACGGCCTTCACCTGATCGGAGGGGAGGACGGTGCCCTCCACCGGCCGGCTCTGGCCCTTCTCAAAGAAGAAGCCGCCCCGGTCCTTGCTGTAGCCCACGGCAAAGCTCCAGTCCCGGGCCTCCCGGTCCTCGCCGCTCTCCTGGGTTTCCTGGTCCTCGTGGTCCTCCCCCTGGGGGTGCTCCCCGTGGTCGTCATCGTCCTTGACAAAGTGGACATGGACATTGCCCTCAAAGCCGTTGGGATACTTCTCCCGGAGCTTCTCCGTCACATCCCGGACGATGACCTTGGCCTGGCCCACGGCGTCCTTGGTCTGGGAGATGGTCTCCCGGACCACATCCTCGGCGGCTTTGATCAAGTCGCCGAAATAGTCCCGGCCGGTGTCCTCCTGGCGGGGCAGCTCCCCGTCGGGGCCCAGAGAGCGCAGGTACTCCAGCAGCTCGTCCACATCCCCCAGGTCGTCCAGGGCCTGCTGGTAGGCGTCCTCCTCGCTGACGCCGGAGCCGATGAGGTCCAGGTATCGCTGGTAGAGGTTCTCGCTGAGCTCCTCGATGAGATCCGCCTTGGCGTTGGTGTCCTCGGCGGCGCTTAAGCGGTTGGTCACCGCGATGATCAGTCTTGTTTTGATGCGGTCCATGGTTCACTCCTCCTCCATGTCGATCAGGGCGTCCAGAAGAGCCCTGGTGTTGTGCCACTCCCGGCGGTTTTCCTCCCACCGCTGTCGTCCCGCCTCTGTGATGGCGTAGTACCGGCGGCGGGCGCCGGGACCGTCCTCTCCCCAGTAGGAGGAGATGAGACCGCTCTGCTCCAGCCGCTTGAAGGCGGTGTACAGCGTGGCCTCCTTGAAGCCGTACTGTCCGCCGGTACGCTGCTGGATGGTCTTGTTGATCTCATATCCATAATTATCCCCCCGCATGAGCTGGGTGAGGATGATGGTATCCGTGTGGCCCCGCAGGGTATCCGATGAAATGGACAAGCCAAACACTCCTTTCCTGGTGTGGGCGGCCCTGAGCGGCCCGCCCGCCTTGCGTGATCTTATCCTAACACGATATACTTCGTCTGTCAAGGTATATCTCTAGCGAAAGTATTAAGATTTTATGAATCTTTCATTTTGCGGGAAAATAAAAAAGGCCCCCCGAAGGGGGCCTCTCAGCAGGCGGTCATTCCAGATCGACATTGATGTGGTCGGTGCCATGGGCCTCGAATTCGCCCATGTACTCCTCCATCCGCTCCATGACCTCGTCGTAGTTCTCGGCGGTGGCCCGGTCGGCGTCCAGGTCCCGGAGGGCCAGCTCCTCGGCCAGGATCTCGAAGAAGGTGACGTCCTCATAGGCCATGATGGCCTCGTGGATGCCCCCCTCGGCGAAGGCCCGGGAGGGGATGATCTCCCCGTTGTACAGCTCGATGAGCTGAGCCATGCCGTGGTCCAGGCAGTGGGAAAAAATCAGGCTCTCCACCTGGTCGTAGTCCCGGATGCGGTCGTCGCCCCGGGTGGAGTTGAGCACCCAGTTGCCTATGTACACCAGATCCAGCAGCCGGCGGTATTGTTTCTCTGTCAGATGCAGCTCCATAGCGGGCCTCCTCTCGGCATTTGTTCCCCCACAGTATAGCAGAACTCCGCGAAAAATTCCACAGAAAAACCAGGGCAATTAGCCCAAAATTTTACTTGTTATCGCAGAATTTTCATAGTACAATAATAAAGTTACAAAACACCCGCCGGTCCGGCGGATGCGGGGAGGTGGAAGCCGTGGACCCACGGCCCATCGGCGTCTTTGACTCCGGCTTCGGGGGCCTGACCGCGGTGCGTCAGCTCCGGCGGATCATGCCCTCTGAGACCATTATATACTTCGGCGACACGGCCCGTGTCCCCTACGGCAACCGGAGCCGGGACACCCTGCTGCGCTATGCCCGGCAGGATGTGGCCTTCCTCCGGAGCTTCGACCCCAAGGCCATCGTCATCGCCTGCGGCACCGTCAGCAGCAACTGCCTGGAGGAGCTCCAGGCGGAAAACAAGGTCCCCATCCTTGGCGTGGTGGAGCCCACCGTCCGGCGGGCCATCGCCGCCACCCGCAGCGGACGGGTGGGGCTGGCCGCCACCCGTGCCTCGGTGTCCAGCGGAGCCTACGAGCGGCTCTTTCACCGCCTGGCCCCGGCGGTGGAGGTGGTGAGCCGGGCCTGTCCTCTCTTTGTCCCCCTGGTGGAGGAGGGGCGCTGCCGCCCCGGGGACGTGGTCATCGAGACCGTGGCGGAGGAGTACCTGGGCCCTCTGCGGGGAGAGATCGACACCCTGGTGCTGGGCTGCACCCACTACCCCCTGCTGCGGGAGGTCATCGGCCGGGTCATGGGGCCGGAGGTGGAGCTGGTGGATGCCGGGGCGGAGGCCGCCCGGGCGGTCCGGGACCTGCTGGAGGAGCGGGACGCCCTCTCCGGCGGGGAGGACCAGGGGCAGGCCCGCTACTACACCAGCGACCAGACGGAACAGTTCCTGCGCCTGGCCCCCCTGTTTCTGGGGGAGGACGTCACCGGCCGGGCGGAGCAGATCGACATTACGAGATATTGACGATGATCGAGAAAAATGTAGTGATTTTTGTCCGGGGGGAGCAGACCTACGACGGGGCCGACCCGGACGCCACAGAGCTCATCAGCGAGGGAACCATGTCCATCGACGACGGCGGCGCCGTCACGGTGACCTACCAGGAGACGGAGCTCACCGGCATGGAGGGCACCACCACCCGCTTCACCATCCAGGGGGACTCGGTGGTCCTCACCCGCACCGGCTCCGTCAACTCCCAGATGGTCTTCCAGAAGGGTGTGCGGCACAGCTCCCTGTACGAGACCCCCTACGGGGCGCTGACGGTGGACGTGTCCACCCTCCGCCTGGCCCACCGGCTGGGGGAGCGGGGAGGCGTGCTGGAGGCGGCCTACACCGTGGCCGTGGAGCACCAGCTGGTCAGCCGCAACCAATTCAAGATCCGCATCCGGGAGAGTATGCGGTAAACGAGAGGTAAACGATATGATCCACATGATCCAGAACGCCAAGGACCAGGTCCTAGCGCTGACCAACACCGCCTACCAGACCGCCGCCGCCCAGGGGAAGCTCCCCGGGGACGTCCAGGTCCGTGCCAACGTGGAGATCCCCAAGGACCCGGCCAACGGCGACTACACCACCACCTTCGCCCTGGCCGCCGCCAAGGCCATGAAGCGCAGCCCCCGGGAGATCGCCGCCGTGCTGGCGGAGAGCATGGACCTTGCGGGCAGCTACTTCGACTCCGTGGAGATCGCCGGGGCGGGATTCCTGAACTTCCGCCTGGGGCGGAAGTGGTATGCCGACACCCTCTCCGCCGTGGAGAGCGAGGGGGCGGCCTACGGCCGGTCCGACACCCTGAAGGGCCGGAAGATCATGGTGGAGTTCGTCTCCGCCAACCCCACCGGCCCCATGCACATGGGCAACGCCCGGGGCGGTGTGCTGGGGGACACCCTGGCCTCCGTCCTCCAGGCCGCCGGGGCCGACGTGTGGCGGGAGTTCTACGTCAACGACGCCGGCAACCAGATCGAGAAGTTCGCCTCCTCCCTGGAGGCCCGGTACCTCCAGATCATCCTGGGGGAGGAGGCGGTGCCCTTCCCCGAGGACGGCTACCACGGGGATGACATCAAGGAGCTGGCCCGGGCCTTCTACGAGCAGTACGGCGAACAGTACAAGGACGCCGACGTCAAGAGCCGCCACGAGGCCCTGGCCAAATTCGGCCTGGAGCGGAACATTCCCAAGATGAAGTCCGACCTCCAGCGCTACAAGATCGAGTACGACCAGTGGTTCTTCGAGTCCTCCCTCCACGACAGCGGCTACGTGGCCGACACCGTGGACAAGCTCACCGCCCTGGGCTGGACCTACGAGAAGGAGGGGGCCCTGTGGCTGGCTACCTCCCGTATCCTGGAGGAGACCTACCGGAAGGCGGGCAAGAGCGAGAAGGACATCGCCAAGCTGGACCTGAAGGACGACGTGCTCCGCCGGGCCAACGGCTTCTACACCTACTTCGCCGCGGACATCGCCTACCACCGGAACAAGTTTGAGGTCCGGGGCTTTGACAAGGTCATCAACATCTGGGGCGCCGACCACCACGGCCATGTGGCCCGGCTGAAGGGGGCCATGGACGCCCTGGGCCTGGACGGCACCAACCGGCTGGACATCGTGCTGATGCAGCTGGTGAAGCTGCTGCGAGACGGCGAGGTGGTCCGCATGTCCAAGCGCACCGGCAAGGCTATCTCCCTCAGCGACCTGCTGGACGAGGTGCCGGTGGACGCCGCCCGGTGGTTCTTCAACGCCAAGCCCGACACCCAGATGGACTTTGACCTGGGGCTGGCCGTCCGGGAGGACAGCGAGAACCCCATCTACTATGTGGAGTACGCCCACGCCCGAATCTGCAGCCTGCTGCGGACGCTGGAGGGGGAGGGCTATGCCGTCCCCGCTATGGCGGAGGTGGACATCTCTCTCCTCTCCGGGGAGACGGAGCAGGCCCTCATCAAGCAGATCGCCCTCTTCTGCGAGGCCCTGCGCCTGGCTGCCCGGGACTACGACCCCAGCCACATCAACCGCTATCTGGTGGAGCTGGCCGGCTGCTTCCACCGGTTCTACACCGCCTGCCGGATCAAGGGCGAGGAGCGGAGTGTGCTCCAGGCCCGGCTGAAGCTGGCGGACGCCGCCCGGAGCGTGCTGAAGAACGGCCTGGCCCTGCTGGGCGTGGACGCGCCGGAGAAAATGTAACAACAGTCAGGGGGAGCGCTTCGCTCCCCCTTTTCCTAGGGAGGAACAGAGGATGGACCGGGAAAAGCTGGAGGAGCGGCTGCGGGAGCTGCCCATTGTGCAGTATGAGTTTTTTGAGACCAGGGACCTGACCTTCACCCAGCGGGTGCGGGAGGTGTGCCGCCTGGAGTGCCCCATGTACGGCAAAAGCTGGGCCTGCCCGCCGGCGGTGGGGACGGTGGAGGAGTGCCGGGAGCGGTGCCTGGAATACCCCCAGGGCCTGCTCATCGTCACCATGGCGGAGGTGCCGGACATCGCCGACCTGGAGGCAACCCTGGCCACCCGGGGATCCCATGAGGAGGTCACCCGGCAGGTCCACGCCGCCATGAGGGAGCAGGGGTCGGAGGTCTACGTCCTCTCCACCGAGGCCTGCGCCATCTGCCCGGAGTGCGCCTACCCCGGTGGTCCCTGCCGCCACCCGGAGCTGATGTACCCCTGCGTGGAGAGCCACGGGATCCTGGTGACGGAGCTGGCGGAGGGCTTCGGCATCGGCTTTCAGGCGGGGGGCAACATCGTCACCTGGTTCAGCCTGCTGCTGTATCGGTAAAATAGCCTCGCAGAGTTTGCGCGCAGCCGTAGGCAGCTGTGCTGCCATACGGATGCAGCCTGCCCCTTGCGGGTACGCCGCCCGCAGGCGGCGGAAGAAAATGAAATCGTTTTTCCGGCGGCGTGTACGTCGGAAAAACACTTTGCGCGGAGCGAGCGTCGAATCGTCACGCCATAGGCGGACGACCGAGGCGCAGAGCGCAGCGAGACCCCTTTGGCGGAAAAGGCGTTAGCCTTTTTCGACAGTCTCAAAAGAGGGAGGCGCATTGCGCCTCCCTCTTTTGAGATTATTCGATGGATTTCAAAGACTCTGCCATATCCACCTTGCCCAGCCGTGGGCGCATGCCCAGGGCGATGACGGCGGAGAACAGCAGCGTCAGGCCCACGGAGACCAGATAGCTCGCCGGCGAGATCCAGCTTGGAAAATACATGGCGTCGATCTGGACCTGGGCCAGGACGAAGGCGTGGAGGGCCTTGCCCATCAGCAGCCCCGCCAGGCTCCCCAGCACCGACAGGATGCCGATCTCCCGGAAGACGTAGGAGGCCACCTCATTGGGATAAAAGCCCAGGACCTTGATGGTGGCGATCTCCCGGACGCGCTCGGTGATATTGATGTTGGTCAGGTTGTAGAGCACGATGAAGGCCAGGGCCGCCGCGCAGAGCACGATGACGATGACGATGTAGTCCAGGCGGCCCAGCATGTCGTCCACCTGGGTGCGGGTGGCCTCGTTGACCGTGACCCGGCTGACGCTGACGCCGTCGGACAGCAGGGACCCCTCGGCGTAGGGGTCGGCGCCCTCGTGGGCGTGGAGGTAGAGGGTCTTGTAGTCCGGGACCTGCCCCAGCTGCTGCTGGTAGGTCTCGGCGGCCACATAGACGTAGTTGGAGACGTAGTTGTCGCAGATGCCGGAGATGGTCACCGTCAGGGCGCCCAGCTCCTCGTCCCGGAGCTGGATGGTGTCCCCCACAGCCAGGCCCAGGTTCTCCGCCAGACCGGTGTTCACTACCACCTCGCCGGGGCCGGGGTAGTCGATGGCTATGTCCCCGCTGTGGAGGTCGATGTAGCCGTCCAGGCTGCCGGTGGAGGAGATCACAAGGTATACGGACCTGGAGCCGTTGTCAGCTACCACATCCGCGCTGCCGCTGTGGACCAGCAGGCCCTCCTCCCAGCCGCAGTCGGCCAGGAAGTCCGCCACGTTCTCCTCCGTCCGGGGGGCCTGGAAGGTGACGCTGTAGTCGTAGAGGGTGATCTCGTCGAACTGGTCGTCCACGATAGAGGTGATGGAGTCCCGGATGCCGAAGCCGGTGATGAGCAGGGCGGTACATCCGCCGATGCCCAGGACCATCATGATCAGGCGGCTGCGGTAGCGCAGCACGTTACGCACGGAGACCTTGTGCAGGAAGCTCAGGCGCCGCCACAGGGGCTTGATGTACTCTAGGAACACCCGCTTGCCGGCCTTGGGGGACTTGGGGCGGATCAGCTCCGCCGCCGCCTTCCGCAGCTCCGCCCGGCAGGAGAGCCAGGTGGCGCCCATGGAGCACAGCAGTGCCGCCCCGAAGGCCACCAGGGCCAGCGCCGGATTGAAGATGTACTCCAGCGGCGCGAAGCCGTACATGATGCCGTAGATCTCCCAGATCACCCAGGGCAGGAACCAGGAGCCGGCGGCGTACCCCGTCACACTGCCGATCACCGCCGCGCTGCCGGAGTAGAAGAGGTACTTGCTCATGATCTGGCCGTTGCTGTAGCCCAGGGCCTTCAGCACGCCGATCTGGGTCCGCTCCTCGTCCACCATCCGGGTCATGGTGGTCATGCACACCAGGGCCGCCACCAGGAAGAAAAACACCGGGAACACCAGGGAGACGGCGGCGATGATGGATGTGTCGTTCTCAAAGCAGACGTAGCCGGTATTTTCGTTTCGGGTCAGGACATATACGTCCGCCTCCTCCAGATCCTCCAGCTCGATCCGGGCGTCCGCCACCTCATCCTCCGCGTCGTGGAGCTCCTGCTCCGCGTCGGCGAACTCCTGTTCCGCCTCCGCCACGCCGTCGTTGTACTCCGCCCAGCCGTCAGCCAGCTCCTGCTCCGCGTCGGCGATCTGACCGGGGGCGTCGGCGAGCTCCTGGGCGGCGTCCTCCAGCTCCGCCCGGCCGTCCTCCAGCTCCTGGCGGGCGTCGGCCAGGTCCTGCTCGCCGTCCATCAGCTCCTGGTAGGCGTCGGCCAGCTCTTGCTCCGCCTCCGCCGCGCCGTCGTAGTACTCCCGCCAGCCGTCGTCCAACTCCGCCCGGCCCTCGTCCAGCTGGTCCTTGGCGTCGTCCAGCTCGTCCCAGGCATCATCCAGCTGCTCCCGGCTGGCCTCCAGCTCCTCCAGGCCCGCCTCGTATTCGTCCAGGCCCGCGTAATACTCGTCCAGACCATCCTCGTAGGCGATCCAGCCCTCCTCCAGCTGGGTCTGGAGCGCGGCCAGGGACGCCGCGTTCAGGGGGCCGCCCAAGGCGGCCTCCGCCGCC
>DVGP01000124.1 GCA_018712665.1 Candidatus Pelethomonas intestinigallinarum
CCCACTGGGGGAGATGATAATTTGTTGTATAATTCATCCAAAACTCTCCTTGTCGTATTCTGTCGCGGCTGAAAAACCGTTACACACTTTGTGTGTAACGGCCTTTTGTTGTACGAGGACATGCAACGTCAAAATCAACAAAAAAATTCGCCCCCTGGAGGGAGGCGAGAACTCTCAGATTGTCCCGGCGGTAAACGCCGGGACGACGGTCTACAAGGCGGCGGTGGCCGGGCGATGGGCACGGCCGGGATCAGCTTCCAAGCCAGGTGTAACGCTTAACCCCCTGCCGGTTTTGGTCTACAGCTCCGCTCTCCAGGTCGGGTAATGTTTCAAAGTATTCACCCATAAGCAAAGCGGCAGCAAGTGCCCTGCGGGTATTTGCGATAAAAGTTTCTTAAGTGCCCTGCGGGTATTGATACTTTTCTTTACTAAAGAAAAGTATGTAGACCAAGCCCCTCAGTCCCCGCAGTCCTCCCGGCGGAGGTCCAGGAGGGCCTTTTGCGCCGCCAGGGTAATCAGGGTATCCCCCAGCTGGGAGAACACCGCAGCCAGCACCGCCAGCTCCTCCGGGCTCAGGCTCTCGTAGAGGGCGTTGGCCGCCGCCGTCACCGCCAAGGTCAGCTCCCGTGGGTCCACGCCAGTCCCCCCTCTCCCCTGCTCTCTCCCTCTATACATACGAGGCCCCGCCGTCCCTCAGACCGGGACGGCGGGGCAAGATCGTTTCAATTCATGGCGTCAGCGTTGACCTCCAGGAGCTGGGCCACCCGCAGGGCGGTGCGGGGGTGGTCCCGCAGCTCCGGGTCCCGCTTCAGCAGGTCCTCCGCCGCCCCCTGGGCCTCCTTCAGCAGGGCCATGTCGCAGCTGAGGTCCGCCACCTTCAGGGCCGGCAGGCCGTGCTGCCGCCGGCCGAAGAAGTCGCCGGGGCCACGGAGCCGCAGATCCTCCTCGGCGATCTTGAAACCGTCGCCGGTCTGGGTCATGACCTTCAGCCGCCGGCGGGTCTCCTCATTGCGGTTGTCGGAGATGAGGATGCAGTAGGACTTGTGCTGTCCCCGGCCCACCCGGCCCCGGAGCTGGTGGAGCTGGCTGAGGCCGAAGCGGTCCGCGTCCTCCACCACCATCACCGTGGCGTTGGGCACGTCCACTCCCACCTCCACCACGGTGGTGGACACCAGGATGTCCCGCTCCCCAGCGGCAAAGGCCGC
The DNA here is from genome assembly GCA_018712665.1 of Candidatus Pelethomonas intestinigallinarum. Taxonomy (GTDB): domain Bacteria; phylum Bacillota; class Clostridia; order Oscillospirales; family Oscillospiraceae; genus Pelethomonas; species Pelethomonas intestinigallinarum. Next base: position 1,206 of record DVGP01000124.1, read on the forward strand.
CATGACGGCGTCCTTCTCCCTGGGCTTCATCCTGCCGTGGACATAAGCCACCCGCAGGTCCGGGAACACCTTCTCCTGGAGTATGGCGGCGTACTCCGTCACCGCCTTCCGCTCGTCGGGGACCTCCTCCCCCTTCTCCACCATGGAGCAGATGATATAGGCCTGCCGGCCCGCGGCGATCTCCTTGCGGAGAAAGGCGTAGATCCGCTGTCGGTAGGCGGAAGTGACGGCGAAGGTGTCGATCTTCTGCCGCCCCGGGGGCAGCTCGTCGATGACGGACACGTCCAGGTCCCCGTAGATGATGAGGGCCAAGGTCCGGGGGATGGGCGTGGCGGACATGACCAGCAGGTGGGGCCGCTCCCCCTTGGCGGAGAGGGCGGACCGCTGGGCCACGCCGAAGCGGTGCTGCTCGTCGGTGACCACCAGCCCCAGCCGGGCGTAGCTCACGTCGGCGCTGATGAGGGCGTGGGTGCCGATGACCACGTCGAGCTCCCCGTCCGCCAACCGGGCCAGGACCTCCCGCCGCTCCTTGGCACGCATGGCCCCGGTGAGGAGGCCGCAGGTGATCCCCAGCCGCTCCAGCAGCGGGGCAAGACCCTGGTAGTGCTGCTCCGCCAAAATCTCCGTAGGGGCCATGAGGGCCCCCTGGAAGCCGCTCCGGGCGGCGCAGACCAGGGCGGCGGCGGCCACCATGGTCTTGCCGGAGCCCACGTCCCCCTGGACCAGCCGGTTCATGGGACGGCCGGAGCGGAGGTCCGCCGCGATCTCGCCGATGGCCCGGCGCTGGGCCCCGGTGAGGTCGAAGGGCAGGGCGGCGTAGAAGTCCACCAGGTCCGTGTCCGCCCAGGGGGCGCAGGAGAGCTCGTCCCGCCGGCGGCGGAGCTTCTTCAGCCCGATGGCCAGCAGGAACAGCTCCTCGAACACCAGCCGCCGCCGGGCTACCGCCAGCTCCTCCTCCCCGGCGGGGAAGTGGATCTGCTCATAGGCGTAGCCCACATGGCACAGCTCGTGGGAGAGCCGGACCTCCTCCGGCAGGGGGTCCTCCAGCTGGTCCCGGCAGGCGGCCAGGCCCTGGGCCACGGAGCGCATGAGGATGGTCTGGCTCACCCCGGCGGTGAGGGGGTAGATGGGCACAATGCGACCGGTGAAGGTCCCGCCCCCCTCCCGCTCCACCACGGGGTTGGCCATGGTCTTGCGCAGGAGGCTCCCCTCCGCCCTGCCGAAGAAGATATAGGTCTCCCCCCGGCGCAGGTCGTTTTTCCGGTAGGCCTGATTGAAGAAGGTGATGTCCAGGGCCCCGGTCTCATCTACCGCCCGGAGCTTCACCAGCTCCAGGCCCTTGCGGATGCGGCTGAGGGTGGGCTCGGCGGCCACCATGGCCCGGACGCAGGCGTTCTCCCCCGGCTGGAGGTCGATGACCCGCTTGAAGGTCCGCCGGTCCTCATAGGCCCGGGGGAAGTAGGAGATCAGGTCCCGGAGGGTGTGGATGCCCAGCCTGGCCAGGGCCTTGGCCCGCTGCTCCCCCACGCCCTTGACGTACCGGACGTCGGTGGACAGGTCCGCCATGGCTCACTTGGCCCCGCCGGACAGATCGTCGAAGAACACGGGGTAGCGGGCGGCGAACTCCCGCAGGATCATCCCGGCCACCTCGACGATCTGGGGGTGGGCCCCCCGGCCGGTCCGCAGCCGCAGGAAGTGCCGCCACTCCCGCAGGTCCATGGTCATGACGATCTCCGTTTTCAGGGCATTGGGCAGTACGGCCCGGGCCTCCTCCGGCCTGGCTCCGGCCTGGATGAGCTGGAAGTAGCAGCGCTCCGCCGCCTCCATGGCCTCCTGCCACAGCTCGTGCTTCCGCCGGTCGGCGGGGTCGTCCAGGTCGTAGCCGAAGCCGGTGGCGGGGTCGATGCAGACGATCTGCCCGCCGAACTTGTCGGCGGTGTAGTTGCAGTAGCGGGTGCTCTCTTGGCTGTAGCTGGCGATCCGGTGGCGGACGATCTCGTGGCTGATCCCCCGGTCGCAGGTCACACGGACGGTGAGACTGCCGTGCTCGATGACGGACTCGTGGCCCCGCTTGATGATGCCCCGGATAAAGCTCTCGGCGCTGCCCTCCCGAATCTTGTCCTCGCTCTTGTAGCACACCCGGCCGATGCGCTCGATCTTCTCCAGCAGCTCCCCGTAGGCGGGGGGATCAATGAGTTCGATGGCGGGCTTGACTGCAATCATGGCTGTTCTCCTTTCCCTGGCCCGGGGCCAGCGATCCTGTCTTGCTCTTCTCGTATCCTGTTCTCCATTGCTTGTCCCAGTCGCCACAGCAGGGGTTCAAAGTCCACGCCCTCCCGCTCCGGCAGGCTCTGCTCCTCCGTCCGGGCCGCGCAGCGGCTGACGAAGTCCGCCGCCAGGCCGGCCGCCTCGGTGAGACCCAGGCCCCGGACCAGGGCCCCGGTGAGGACGCTGGCGAAGAGGTCCCCGGTGCCGTGGTACCGGCTGGCCACCCGGGGCGCGGCGGCGAAGGTCACCGCCCCGGTATCCCGGTCGAAGCAGGCGGCTCCCAGGGTGTCCTCCGACAGGGAGACCCCGGTGAGGACCACGCTCCGCCGCCCCCCCAGGCTCAGCCGCTCCGCCCACCGCCGGCAGTCCGCCTCCCGGTCCAGGCGCAGGCCGTCGTAGTCCTCCCCCAGCAGGATGGCCGCCTCGGTGCGGTTGGGGGTGATCACATCCGCCAGCTCCGCCAGCTCCCCCATAGCCCGGCACATGGCCGGGGTGTAGGTCCGGTAGGGCCGCCCGAGGTCCCCCATCACCGGGTCCACCACCGCCAGGCCGTCTCCCCGGAAGGCGCGGATCAACGCCCCCGTCAGGGCCATCTGGGCCTCGCTGCCCATGAAGCCGGTATACACGCCGTCAAAGGTCAGGCCCAGGCTCCGCCAGTGGTCCATCACCGGCCCCATCTGGTCCGTCAGATCCAGGAAGGTGTTGGCCCCGAAGCCGCCGGTGTGGGTGGAGAGGTATGCGGTGGGCACCGGGCAGCACTGGGCGCCCATGGCGGACAGGGTGGGCATGACGATGGTCAGCGAGCAGCGGCCGAAGCCGCTGAGATCGTGGATGGCGGCGACGCGGGGGGCGGGCATGGCGGTCTCTCCTCTCTCTGCGGGGATCGCTGTAAACAGGAACATTCCATGTTATTATAGACCACCCGCCGCCCCAGCGCAAGAAAAAGCGGCTCCCCAGGGCCGATTTTTCCGCCGCGGCCCCGCGAGGTATCGGAATTTCAGGGTTTACAACCTTTCCCCCATGCGCTATAATGTGAGGGTATGCTTGGGGCTTTTATCAAAACAGCGGCAGACCGCCCCGCCGCCCATATCCGCGGGCATGATGGAATTGGTAGACATGCGAGATTTAGGTTCCTGTGTGTCTAACAGCACTGCACTTCCTCTAAAAAATCCGCTATCCATTGATATTGCTAGATTTTTTTGCGGGCCATTAGTATTGGATTTTGGGGGGTATTTTGGAGTTCTTTCCTCTGTTCTTTCTTGTCACTTAG
>DVGP01000125.1 GCA_018712665.1 Candidatus Pelethomonas intestinigallinarum
AAGTCCGCGGCCGCCGGTTTTTCGATTCTTTTCTTCATTAGTGTGTTAACACTGTAAAGCGGCCATGTTAAAATTTATGCAGTGTTTATGCAGCGGCGGGCTGTTTCCGCCGCTATAAAGGAGGTCATAGCTTTGAAAGTTGCAACCGATATCGGCGGGACCTTTACGGATCTTGTTGCCATAGATGAATCCGGCAGCCTGATCTTGGAAAAGGCACACACTACGCCTCCCAATTTTGACCAGGGCGTCATGGACGTGCTGGAAAAAAGCGGGCTGGAGCCTCACAGCATTGACGCCTTTTTTCACGGCACCACAACCATTATCAACGCCTTGACAGAGCGCAAGGGCGCGAAAACCGCCCTCATTACGACCAAAGGCTTCCGCGATATTTTAGAGCTCGCCCGGGGCAACCGCCCGGATCTGTTCAATCTCGTGTTTGAAAAGCCGGCGCCCTTTGTCCCGCGGTATCTCCGGCGGGAGGTGACAGAACGAATCAGCTACAAGGGCGAGGTGATCACGCCGCTGTGCGAAGAGGACATCGCGAAAGCCGTCGATTATCTGAAAAAGGAGCAGGTGGAGGCCATTGCGGTGTGCTACATCAACTCCTACGCCAACGAGGATCATGAGCGGCAGACTGTGGCGAAAATCAAGGAATTGTGGCCGGAGGTCTATGTGTGCCCCTCTGTGGACATCACCAAGGAATGGCGGGAATATGAGCGCACCTCCACAGCTGTTCTCAATGCCTATGTGATGCCTGCCGCCTCCTCCTACATCGACCGGCTGGGACAGCGCCTTACCGGCGCCGGCATCGACGCCAATCGCTACATCATGCAGAGCAACGGCGGCACCACTACCTTTGAGCAGGCAAAGCTCACCCCCATCAACGTCGTGGAGTCCGGCCCGGTTGCCGGCGTATTCGGGGCCTCAATTTTGGGAAGCCTGATCGGCGAGCCGAATATCATCGCCTTTGACGTAGGCGGCACCACCGCCAAATGCTCCCTCATCGACAGGGGCGAGGTCAAGGTCACCACCTCTTACTACATCGAAAAGACCGAGCGGAGTGCCGGATATCCCATTATGGCCCCGGTCGTGGATATTGTTGAGATCGGAAACGGCGGAGGATCCATCGCCTGGATCGATGAAGGCGGCTCCTTGAAGGTCGGACCCAGAAGCGCCGGCGCTCTGCCCGGCCCCGTCGCCTACGGAAAAGGCGGAGAGGACCCCACGACCACCGACGCCAATCTGATTGCCGGCCGCCTGTCCGCCAAAAATTTTGACATGGAGGTCTCTCTGGACCATGTGCGCGCCGCTCTGCTTGACAAAGTCGGCAAAGCCTTCGGGGTAGACGCCGAGGAGGCCGCGGAGAGCATTATCCGGGTAGCCGACTCCAATATGAACAATGCCCTGAAGCTGATCTCCGTGCGCCGCGGCTACGATCCCCGGGATTTCGCCATGGTGGCTTTTGGCGGCGGCGGTCCCATGCACGGGCCCACGCTCGCCAAGGAATTGAACATCCGCAAAGTGATCGTTCCCGTAGCCGCATCCGTGTTCTCCGCTTGGGGAATGCTGATGAGCGATATTCGGCACGACTTCATCCAAACCAAAATCCTGTCCTTCCAGGATGCCCCCATGGCGGCTCTCAACACAATGTGGAAGGAACAGATGGAGGAGGCCAACGCCCTGTTTGCGGCTGAAGGCGTGGCGCCGGAGCAGACCATGTTCCGCTTTATCGCCGATATGCGCTACATGGGACAGGAGCACACCGTCCAGGTGGCCGCTCCCGCCTACCCCTGGAAGGAGGAGGACCGCACCGAGATCCTTCACCGCTTCCACAAGACCCACGAGCACTTCTATACCTTTTCCCTGCCGGATACCCCGGCGGAGATCGTCAATCTCCACCTGGTCGCCTACGGGCAGCTGGCAAAGCCCGCGCTTCAGAAAATATCCCCTCAGGAGGGGGATATTGCCGGCGCCTTAAAGGAAACCCGCCGCGTGTTCTTCTCCGAAGACGGCTGGCGGGACACCCCCATTTATGACCGGGCAAAACTGGGCTGGGGCGCGGAGGCCAAGGGTCCCCTCGTTGTGGAGGAGCCCACTACCGCCACAGTGGTCTGTCCCGGGCAAAAGCTGTCTGTGGACCAGTACGGCAACCTCATTGTGGAAACGGAGGCGGAATAAATGTCCAAACAGGTAAAAATCAATCCGGTGACACTGGATATCGTCAAAGACTCCCTCATCGCGGTCAGCAATGAGATCTTTTATGCCTTTGCCCAGACGTCCATGAGTCCCATCATCTATGAGACCTTGGATTATGCCAGTGGGATCGCCGACGCGCAGGGCCGGCTTCTGACCCAAGGGAACGGCGTCACCGGCTTTATCGGTATGATATCCCCCATGATTTGCGCGGTAGTGGACAAATACGGCAAGGAAAACCTCCGCCCCGGGGATGTGTATATCATCAACGACCCATTCCTCGGCGGCGGCACCCATATGTCCGATGTGGGAATGGTCATGCCCATTTTCTATGATGGAGAACTCATCGCCTTCGCCGGCAACAAGGCCCACTGGAGCGATATCGGCGGCATGGCCCCGGGCTCTTTCACCACCGACGCCACCAACATGTTTCAGGAGGGGCTGTGCTTCTCCGGGACGAAGCTGGTCGACCAGGGCGAGCTTGTGGAGCCGGTGTGGGATCTGATGCGCAGCAACATGCGCTATCCCCAGGTCTCACAGGGCGATATGTGGGGACAAATCTCCTCTCTTCGCACCGGGGAGAAGCGGATCTGCGGCTTGTGCGACAAGTATGGCGCCGACGTGGTGAAGGGCTCCATGGAGAGGCTGATTGCCCAGGGCGAGATGGTGGCGCGCAAGCGTCTCCGCGAGATGCCTAAGGGTACTTGGGAGATGGAAGAATATATGGATGACGACGGACATGGCAACCCCGTCCACCTGCAGGTGAAGGTGACCATTACCGATGACGAGTTTGTAGCGGACTTCACCGGCAGCGACCCGCAGGTCATTGGCTGCGTCAACTCCGGAGCTACGGCGGCATACGCCGGCGTCAAGGTGGTATTCATGTCTGTCGTGGGCCCGGAGCTGGCGGTGAACGACGGCGTGTTCGCGCCCCTGCGCACCATCTGTGAGCCGGGCAGCGTGCTCCAGGCCAACCGCCCCGCCGCCACCTCCTGCTACTATGAGAGCATGATCTATGTCATTGATCTGGTATGGCGGGCCCTGGCGCCGGCATTTCCCGAGTCCCTGGGAGCCGGCCACTTGCTGAGCGTCTGCACGGTGCTGATGTCCGGGAAGCACCAGGATTTCGGCAACGATTATCTGATCATCGAGCCTACTGTGGGCGGATGGGGCGCCTGCCGGGGGCATGACGGCCAGGTGGGCCAGTTCTGCGTGGGCGACGGTGAGACATATAATGTTCCTGTGGAAATGGCGGAAACCCGGTACGGCATCCGGGTGGACGAGCACAGCCTCCACACGGACGGAGCCGGCGCCGGTGAGTTTCGCGGCGGCAGCGGCGCCGTTCGGACCTACCGCTCCATGAATGAAAACCAGACCTTCACCGCCTCCTTCGGCCGAAATAAATGGCCTGTGTGGGGAGCCGCCGGCGGCAAGGACGGCTCCATCAACTACTTCCAGTTCATTGACGCCGACGGCGCTGTCAGCGAGCCTGCGGGCATCGTCGCGCGGCGGGTGATGAACACCAACGACGTTGTCCGCATGGTAACCGCCACCGGCGGCGGCTATGGCAACCCCCTCAAGCGGCCCGCGGAGAAGGTGGCAATGGACGCCAAGAACGAGTACATTACCGTGGAGCAGGCGAAGGAGGACTACGGCGTGCTGCTGGACCCGGATACCTTTGCTGTCCTGGGCTTTACCGAGGAGCGCCAGCGGGCGGAATAATGCCCGAGCGGAACGGGGTCTTGTTTGAATATTCCAGCGGCGGATCATGCGTAAGCCCAATGTAAGACGCAAATAGAGTAAAATTACGATAGCGGCAGCGGAATCCAGCAATAAGAGGATGGCATATGTTATGCCATCCTCTTAAGCTGCCCTTGAATGAAGGAAAGATTTCAAAAGAAGCCGGGGCGGATGAACCGCCCCGGCTTCCGCCGGTATCAGAAGGGAGACATATGGGCAGAAACGCTCTTCTCACACCAGCAAACAAAGTCAGTTGCCGTTAGGGGTCAGACCATCGGCCACCTCGCCGCCGGGGGCGTCGTTGGCCTGGGACCAGATCTCCTCCAGAGCCGCCCAGTCCCGGTTGGCCAGCAGCTCCGTCCACACCTCGTAGTTGCCGGTACCGGCGCGGGTGTAGTCGTGGCTGTTGGTGGCCTCCTGGATGTCGGCGTAGTACCACGCCGTCTCCGGGTTGTCCGGCCAGCGGACCATGTCCGCCAACAGGTGGTTCGCGTCGGGGGCACGGTCCAGCATCCGGTTGATCAGGGTCACCGCCTCGGCGCGGGTGATGTATGCGTTGGGACGGAAGGTCCCGTCGGCGTAGCCGTTGATCCAGCC
>DVGP01000126.1 GCA_018712665.1 Candidatus Pelethomonas intestinigallinarum
CAGGAGCTGGAGGAGCGGTTTTCCGGCGCGGAGGAGCTGACCGAGGGGGCGCTGTACCAGCAGGTGGGGCCGCCCCGGGAGACGGCGGAGGCCCTGCTGGAGAGCGTGCCCACCCGGGAGCGGGCCAGGTACCGGGCCCAGCGGGAGCTGTGGACCCGCGTCCTGGTGATCCTTATGGCCGTGGTGACGGCGGCTTCCCTGGTCTACGCCGCCTATACCTGGTCCACCGGCGGCACGGCGATCATCACCACGACCCACTATGAAAACGGTTTTCCCGATGATTTGCCGAGAGGCGGGGTCACTTATCACTTCGATACGGAGGATGATCAGCAATGAGAAAAGCTATCACATGTTGTATCGCTGCGTTTTTGTCCATGACTTTATTGCTTGGCACCGCCTTCGCGTCTGGCGGCGCGGCAGAACGGATTGACTACGCTGATGGCTCCTACGCGATCATTACTACCGTCACCGGGGGGATAACCCGTGGGACAGTGGATGACCACAAGTCGTATACATATTATGACAGTGACGGGAACAGATGCTTTGCTTATACGCTATTTGCTACTTTTAATTATGACGGAAGGAGCAGCGAGGTAGAAGATATTGATTATCAGGCAGACGTCTACCAGCGGGGCTGGGATATTTCCTCCCACAGCGAGTGGACCTCCGGCGATACGGCCTATGGCCGGGCCGTTTTCACGGACCCCGACGGCGGCCGACACTCCGTGAGCCTGTCCCTGACCTGTGACGAGGACGGCAACGTGTCCTGAACCGAATGACGAAAAGAGCGCCGGGGCGCAAGCCCCGGCGCTCTCTCGTTCTATGCTTATGTTTTGCGGATCACTCACTCGTCCGCCCGGTAAAATCCCCCGGCGGAGCGGCGGTAGACGTGAGGCTCCGGGTCGCCGGAGACCGTCACCAGATAGGTCCAGTCCTCCGGGGAGTGGCTGTACCAGGGCCGCTGGATCGAGACGTCTTGGATCTCGCTGTACAGACCCGGGTCCGTGTCGTGGAGATGGCTTTTCAGCTTTTCCGAGCAGCTCGTGAGCTCGTAATCCAGGGAGGAAAACCAGAGAGGCGCGATGACAGCCGCCGCCCCGAGGGCGGCCAGCAGCACCGCCAGAACGCGCCCCCGCTTCGACCGCTCCCGCGCCGCCCGGGTTTTGACATACTGGGACAAGCTGTTGTTTTCCATGGTACCGTGTCTCCTTTCTTAGTGCCTGGAAATATTGTACCATAGAATCAGGGGTTATACAACTCTGTTTGTGGGAGGCTTTGTGTCTGTCCTGGGCTTTGGCCCCTCGCCAAAGAGGCTGACTGGCGGAAGCCTGGCAAAAACGGCCCCGCAGGGGCCGCTCCGAGGCAAACCAGCGGAGCGTTTGCCGAGGAAGAAGGAGGCGCAGCGCAGCGACCGAAGCCTGCCGCTTGCGGCAGGATGAGGGATGCGAAGCTTGTGCCGACGCGCGCCCCCTTTGTGTCGTCGCGGGGGAGGGATACATAAGGGAGGGACCCCGTCGAAAGGGTCCCTCCCTTATGCGCCCTTTTGGGTACTTTTCCGGCGAGGGAAAAGTACCCCGGGGCCCGGGGCCTGAGGCCCCGAAAGAATTGGTGCATGAGGGCGCCCCTCATAGAAACACAGTCTTACAGCTTCTTGACGAACAGCGCCCGGATGGCGTTGAGGACAGCCAGGACCATGACCCCCACGTCGGCGAAGATGGCCAGCCACATGTTGGCCGCGCCCAGGGCCACCAGAGCCAGGCAGGCCAGCTTGACGCCGATGGCGAAGACGATGTTCTGGTAGACGATGCCCAGGCACTTCCGGGAGATCTTGATGGCCTTGACGATCTTCATGGGGTCGTCGTCCATGAGTACCACGTCGGCGGCCTCAATGGCGGCGTCGGAGCCCATGGCGCCCATGGCGATGCCGATGTCCGCCCGGGAGAGGACCGGGGCGTCGTTGATGCCGTCGCCCACGAAGGCCAGCTTGGCCTTCTCCGGCTTGTCCTTCAGCAGCTCCTCCACCTTCTCCACCTTGTCCCCGGGAAGCAGCTCGCTGTACACCTGGTCGACGCCCAGCTGGGCCGCCACCTGGTCGCCCACCTTCCTGGCGTCGCCGGTGAGCATGACCGTCTTTTGGATGCCCGCCGCCTTCAGCGCCTGGACCGCCTCCCGGGCGTGGGGCTTGACGATGTCGGAGATGACGATATGGCCGGCGTATTGGCCGCCCACGGCCATGTGGATGATGGTGCCCACGCTGCGGCAGGGGATATACTGGATCCCCAGCTGGTCCATCAGCTTGTCGTTGCCGGCGGCCACCTCGATCCCGTCCACCTTGGCGATGACGCCGCCGCCGCTGATCTCCCGGACGTCACTGACCCGGCCGCGGTCGATCTCCTTGCCGTAGGCCCGCTGGAGGCTCTTGCTGATGGGGTGGGAGGAGGCGCTCTCCGCCAGGGCGGCGTACTCCACCAGCTTCTCGTTCTCCATCTTGCTGTGGTGGATGCCGTTGACCTCAAAGACGCCCTGGGTCAGGGTGCCGGTCTTGTCAAAGACCACCACCTTAGTCTGGGACAGGGCCTCCAGGTAGTTGGAGCCCTTGACCAGCACCCCGGCGTTGCTGGCCCCGCCGATGCCGGCGAAGAAGCTCAGGGGGATGGAGATGACCAGGGCGCAGGGGCAGCTGGCCACCAGGAAGGTCAGGGCCCGGTAGATCCAGGTGCCCCAATCGGGAGCCAAGCCCATGGCCAGCATCCGGACCAGGGGCGGCAGGATGGCCAGAGCCAGGGCGGCATAGCACACCGCGGGGGTGTACACCTTGGCGAAGCGGGAGATGAAAGCCTCGGACCGGGACTTCCGGGAGGAGGCGTTCTCCACCAGGTCCAGGATCTTTGACACGGTGGACTCCCCGAATTCCTTGGTGGTCCGAATCTTCAGCAGGCCGGTCATGTTGATGCAGCCGCTGATGATCTCGTCGCCCACCCTGGCCTCCCGGGGCAGGGACTCGCCGGTGAGGGCGGCGGTGTTCAGGGTGGACTCGCCCTCCAGGATCACGCCGTCAATGGGGACCTTCTCCCCGGGCTGGACCACGATGACGTCGCCCACGGCCACCTCATCCGGGTCCACCTGCTCCAGTTTCCCCTCCCGCTCCACGTTGGCGTAGTCCGGGCGGATGTCCATGAGCTCGCTGATGTTCCGGCGGCTCTTGCCCACGGCGTAGCTCTGGAACAGCTCGCCGATCTGGTAGAAGAGCATCACGGCGACGGCCTCCGTGTAGTCCCCGCTGCCGGTGTAGAGAGCCAGGGCGATGGCCCCTACTGTGGCCACGGCCATGAGGAAATTCTCGTCAAAGACCTGCCGGTTCCGGATGCCCTTCCCGGCCTTCACCAGAATGTCGTAGCCGACGATCAGGTAGGTCGCCAGATACAGGACCAGCCGGAGCCAGCCCGTCACCGGGACCAGGGCCAGCCCTGCCAGCATCACGGTGGATATCACGATCCGCCACAGCATTTTTTTCTGCTTCTTGTTCATGTGGGAGCCTCCAATGGAATCAGTAACGATTGCTTATTTGTTGAATCATTGTTCCGTGGATACGCCCCGGCCGCCGCTTGCCCGGGGCCGGGGCGCGTCCGGCGGAGAGACGGCCTTACAGGTAGACCTCGCAGTCGTCCTCCACCTTTTTGCAGTTCTTGCGGACCTGCTCCATGACGGCCTTGGGGTCCTGGCCCTCCTCGAACTCCACGATCATCTTCAGGGCCATGAAGTTCACGGTGGCGGCCTTGACGCCGGCGGTGTTCTTGGCGGCCTCCTCCATTTTGTTGGCACAGTTGGCGCAGTCCACTTCGATCTTATAGGTCTTCTTCATGGGAAAAGCTCCTTTCCATGTGTCATAAAATTTAAAAGATTAAATACTTGTTTAATCGTTCTGGTTGTAGTATACTGGCTGTGAAAGCAAATGTCAACGCCTGTGGCGGCAACTCTGCCAAAAGGGCGAAAAAGATTTCCAAACGGGAGAAGGGACCGGCCCGGAGAGGCCGGCGTGAGAAAGGAGCGGTAATCCATGGCTGAAGAGCGTCTGCCCCACCGCCACCAGGGGCAGGAGGGGGCGGAGCACCTGCGCCGCCACCTGGATCAGATCGAAAATTTCCAGACGGTGGCCGCCGTGTTCAAGCAGCTCTCCGACAGCAGCCGGCTGCGGATCTTCTGGCTGCTGTGCCACTATGAGGCATGTGTGGTGAATATCTCCGCCCTGGTGGATATGACCAGCCCCGCGGTGTCCCACCATCTGCGGCAGCTCCGCTCCAGCGGCCTGATCGTCAGCCGCCGGGAGGGGAAGGAGGTCTACTACCGGGCGGCGGACACGGAGCAGAGCCGCCTTCTCCACCGGGTGATCGAGGAGACCATGGCCATCTCCTGCCCGGAGTGAGGGGAGGGGGAGACATGGAACAGGATCAGATGGAGCGGGTCCGTGAGGAACTGGCGGAGGTGCCGGAGGGCGCCCTGCGGCAGATTTGTCAAAGCCCGGATGGCGCGGAGACCGTGGACCTCCCCGGCCGCTTCGCGCCGGGGGAGAAGGGGCGTGAGGTGTGCTGGGACCTCTATCCCGGGATCGCGCTGTGCTTTCTGGACTATCTGGCGGACCACACCGGCTGCCGCCACCAGAGGACGGACGGGGTGCTGGAGATCGACTACTGCCGCCGGGGCAGGGCCGGGTGGCGGATGCGGGACGGCAGCGCCATCTACCTGGGGGCGGGGGATCTCTGCCTCCACACCCGGGAGCTGTGCGCCGGGTCGGTGATGACCCTGCCCAACGGGTACTACAGCGGGCTGACGGTGCGCCTGGACCTGGCGGAGCTGGCGGATCATCCGCCGGAGCTGCTGGCGGAGGCCGGCGTATCCGGTGAGGCCCTCCGCCGCCGGTTCTGCCCGGACGGAGGCTTCACCAGCTTTCCGGGGAACGGGCAGACGGAGGCCGTTTTTTCCGGCTTCTACGCCCCGCTTCCCTCCGCCATCCGGCCCTACTGGAAGCTGAAGGCCCTGGAGCTGCTGCTGTATCTCCAGGGGCTGGAGCGGCCGCCCCGCCGGGAGACCAGCCCCTGCCAGGCGGAGCAGATCGAGACTGTCCGGGCGGTCCACGACCTGCTCACCGGGGACCTGGCCCGGCGGGTGACCATCGAGGAGCTGTCCCGGCGGTTCCTGATGAACCCCTCCACCCTCAAGAGCGTCTTCAAGGAGGTGTACGGCGACTCCATCGCCGCCCACATTCGGGAGCACCGGATGGAGCGGGCGGCCCTCCTGCTGCGGGAGACGGAGGACACCGTGGCCCAGGTGGCCCGGGCGGTGGGATATGAGAGCCAGAGCCGGTTCTCCTCGGAGTTCCGCCGGGCCTACCAGCTCCTGCCTCGGGAGTACCGCCGCCTCCACCGGGAAGACGGACCGAGGGAGGGGGAGAGGCGGCCGGCCCCTGACAGGTAAAATGGGCGCGCCCGGCTTGGTCCGATGCCAAGCCGGGCGCATCGCTTTTTCACAGCAGGGCGGTTACTTGCGCCTGGAGAAGCTCTGCCTTTTTTGCTGCGGCTCCTGCCCCCGGGCCTTCATATCCTTGGTGTGGGACTCCCGGTACCGCAGCGGCGGGACGCCCTCCTGCTTTTTGAACACCTTAGTGAAGTAGCTCTGGTCCTCGAAGCCCACCAGCTGGGCGATGTCCGTCAGGCGGATATTTTTCTGCCGCAGCAGCTCCTTGCTGCGGTCGATGCGGATGCGGTTGAGATAGGCGGTAAAGGGCTCCCCCATCTCCTCTTTAAAGATCCGGCTGAAGTAGGGGGGAGACAGATAGACCTGCTGGGCCATCTTCTCCATGGTGATCTTCTCACTATAGTGGGTGTTCAGATACTGCACCGTCTGGTGGATCACGCTGGTGTGCCGGGCCCCCGCGCAGTCGAATACGCTGTCCATCAGCGCGCCCACCGCCTTGGTGAACCACAGGCAGAGGCCGTCGAAATCCTGAAGGCTGTTGATGCCCTGGAGATACTGGTGGTTGGCCGCGAGGGTCGCCTCCGGGCTGGCGCCGGCGTCGATAGCCGCCCGGCTGATGAGGATCAGCAGCTCATAGATCTGGGTCTTGATCCGGGCCAGATCCCCGCCGGAGGAAAAGAAGAGGTAGCCCATCAGCTCGTTGAGCCGCCGCTGGGCCTCTCCCTTGTTCAGGTTCCGTACCGCCCTGAGCAGCGCCCGCTCGGTCTCCAGCGGGTAGGGCGGCGCCGCGCTGTCGTTTTTTACCTGCTGGATATAGGCGGTGACCTGCCCCTGGATGGCGGTGGAACCCTGGACCTCCAGCATCCGGTTGGCGGCGGAGACGTTGTTGAGAAATCCCACCGCCATGAACAGGAGGTTGGACATGGCGGTCACCTTCTCCGCCGGGACATAGGGGATCTGATCCAGCAGCGCCGTCACATTTTCCAGGGGGTGGCCGCACAGCCCCATCTGTCCCTCCAGGTCGCAGGCGATGAAATCCTGCCGGTCCACCATGAGGAAGGGGCCCACCGTCAGCTTGGCGGTGACCTCCTCGTCCTCCAGAATGGGGGAGACAAAGCAGGTCAGGCCCATGGGGCAGAAGTAGATGTATTTGCCGCCGAAGCGGGCGGCCTCCGCCATGCCGTAGATCTGGGACTGCACGCAGTCCTCCGGCCGGCGGCCAGCCGCTAGGCACAGCTGGCAGGAGGCGCAGCCATACCCCTCTTCGCAGTACAGCTGCCCCCTGGCGTCTGTCACCACGCAGCCCACGCCGCAGGCGGCGGAGATCGCCTGGGCGCACTCCCGGGCCAGCTTCAGATCAAAGGACATCTCCTGTGTCAAGGCGCGAATCCCCCTTCACAAAATTGGTAAAATTCTTTTCCAGTATAGAATATACAAAATTATTTTGGTAGTCAAGTCAATCAACACAAAAAATTACCAATTTTCTATAAAAAGTACAAGTCAAATAGAACAAAAATGAGTATAGTAAAACCATCATCTCCCGGCAAAACGGGGAAAACCGCAGAAAATGAACGACATGTTGGAGGAACGATTATGAGTATTCTCAACGATATTTCCGAGAACCTGCAGCGCGGCAAGGCCAAGGTGGTCAAGGAGCTGGTCCAGCAGGCCATCGATCAGGGCATTCCCGCCCAGCAGATCCTGGACGAGGGCCTGCTCAGCGGCATGAACGTGGTGGGCGAGAAGTTCAAGAACAACGAGGTTTTCGTTCCTGAGGTCCTGGTGGCCGCCCGGGCCATGAATATGGGCGCCTCCCTGCTCAAGCCCCTGCTGGCTGAGAGCGGCCTGAAGGCCAGCGGCCGGGTGTGCATCGGCACCGTGAAGGGCGACCTCCACGACATCGGCAAGAACCTGGTGAAGATGATGATGGAGGGCAAGGGCCTGGAGGTCATCGATCTGGGCACCGACGTGGCTCCCGAGACCTTTGTGGAGACCGCCCAGAAGGAGAACTGCAGCGTGATCTGCTGCTCCGCTCTGCTGACCACCACCATGGGCGTCATGGGCGATGTGGTCAAGGCCGCCGAGGCCGCCGGCATCCGCGACCATGTGAAGATCATGGTGGGCGGCGCCCCTGTCACCGAGGCGTTCTGCCAGCAGATCAACGCCGACAAGTATACCCCCGACGCCGCCACCGCCGCCGACGTCGCCGTGGAGCTGTGCAAGTAACGGGAGGCGGCCCCGATGGATATGAAACAATGGCTCCATGAGCAGCTGACCGCCGAGAAGCGGCGGGCCATGCCCATCCTCTCCTTCCCGGCCATCCAGCTGATGGACATCACGGTCCGGGACCTGATCTCCGACAGCGACCTGCAGGCCAAGGGCATGTATGAAGTGGCCAGGCGCTGCCCCACCTCCGCCGCCGTATCCATGATGGATCTGTCCGTGGAGGCCGAGTGCTTCGGCTCCCAGATCCGTGTGACGGACGACGAGGTGCCCACCGTCATCGGCTCCGTGGTCAACACCATGGAGGACGCCCAGGCCCTCCAGGTGCCCCAGGTAGGCGCCGGCCGCACGGGGCTCTATGTGGAGGCCATCTCCAAGGCCCGGAAGCTCATCACCGACCGGCCCATCTTCGCCGGCGTCATCGGCCCCTACTCCCTGGCCGGCCGCCTGATGGACATGACCCAGATCATGATGAACTGCTTTGACGAGCCTGAGATGGTCCACGCCACCCTGGAGAAGGCCACGGAGTTCATCCTGGCCTACTGGTGTACTTCCACGGCGGAGGCTGCATCATCGGCTCGGCGGAGCAGGATGACGCCGCCTGCATCGACCTGGCCCGCCGGGAGCGGTGCGTGGTGG
>DVGP01000127.1 GCA_018712665.1 Candidatus Pelethomonas intestinigallinarum
CCATCCATGACGGCGTTGATGTTGCCGTTTTCGTAGCCGGTGCGGGTGTCCTTGGCCAGCGTGTAGGGCATGAACACGTAGGACCGGATCTGGCTGCCCCACTCGATCTTCATCTGCACGCCCTTGATGTCGGAGATCTTCTCCGCGTGCTGCTGGGCCTTCATCTCCATGAGCTTGGCCCGGAGCATCTTCATGCAGTTCTCCCGGTTCTGGACCTGGCTGCGCTCCTGCTGGGAGGAGACCACCACGCCGGTGGGCTTGTGGATCAGCCGTACGGCGGAGGAGGTCTTGTTCACGTGCTGGCCTCCGGCGCCGGAGGAGCGGAAGACCTGCATCTCGATGTCCTCAGGACGGATCTCCACGGAGTTGTCGTCGTCGATCTCCGGCATGACCTCCACCGCGGAGAAGGAGGTCTGCCGCCGGGCGTTGGCGTCAAAGGGTGAGATGCGGACCAGGCGGTGGACGCCGTTCTCGCTCTTGAGGAAGCCGTAGGCGTTCTCCCCCTCGATGGAGATGGTGGCGGACTTGATGCCCGCGTCGTCGCAGGGCTCGTAGTCCAGGGTCTTCCAGGTGAAGTCGTGGCGCTCCGCCCAGCGGGTGTACATACGGAAGAGCATCTGGCACCAGTCCTGGGCCTCCGTGCCGCCGGCCCCGGCGTGGAGGGTGAGAATGGCGTTGTTGGCGTCGTACTCCCCGGTGAGGAGGGTGGCCAGCTTGGCCTCCTCCAGAGAGGACTCCAGCTTGCCGTAGCCCTCCTCCACCTCCGGCAGCAGGGAGGCGTCGTCCTCCTCCGCCGCCATCTCCACCAGGGTGGTCAGGTCCTCCCACTGGCTCACCAGCCTCTCGTGCTGCTCCAGCTTGTTCTTCAGGTGCTTGGTCCGCTGCAGCACCTTCTGAGAGGCGGCCAGATCGTTCCAGAAATTGGCGTCGCTGCTCTTCTCCTCCAGCTCCTCCACCTCCCGGCGGGCGCCGTCCAGATCCAGGGCCGCGGCCAGCTCCTCCAGCTGGGGTCCCAGGGCCGCCAGCTTCTGTTTATATACATCATATTCAATAACAGGCATACGGTTCGCTCCTTCTGCTCAAATACCAGTCTAATCATATATTATGCCATAAAATTGTCCCCTCTGTAAAGAGGGCGGCAGGAATTTTCCCATATTCGGGCAAAAAAGGACCCGGCAGGGCCAAGACGCCGGGAGGGCGCAAAAGAGGGAATTGCCCTAAGCGGGGCAATTCCCTCCTGCTTTCCTATTTGGGATCACTCGATGGAGACAATATAGTAGTAGACAGGCTGGCCGCCGGGGAGGACGGAGAGCTCCGCCCCGGGGCAGGCCCGGGAGAAGATCTCCTCCGCCGCCTGGGCCTGCTCGTCGCTGACGTCCTCGCCGTAAAAGATGGTGACGAACTCGGCGCTCTGGTCCTTGGCCTGCTGGGCCAGCTTCTCCAGCAGGGCGGTAATGTCCTTGTCGGTGCCGAAGAGCTTCCCGCCCAGCAGGGCCAGGTAGTCCCCCTCGCTGATGGTAAAGCCGTCAAACTCGCTGTCACGGGCGGCATAGGTAATCTGGGCGGTGGAGACGTTCTCGATGGCGGAGGTCATGGTCTCCAGCAGCTCTTGGGGCTCCAGCTCCAGGTCCACGGACATCATGGCGGTGACGCCCTGGGGAATGGTGGCGGTGGGGACCACAACAACCTCCTTCTCCGTCAGGCCCACGCACTGCTGGGCGGCCATAATGATATTCTTGTTGTTGGGCAGAACGAAAACCACCTCGGCGGGGACCTTGTCGATCTCCTTGAGGATGCTCTCGGTGGAGGGGTTCATGGTCTGACCGCCGGAGATGATGCCGTCCACCCCCAGATCCCGGAACACGGTGGCCAGGCCCTCGCCGGCGCACACGGAGAGGAAGCCGTAACGCTTCTCCGGGGCGGCGGGACCGCCGGACTTCTCCGGATGGTCGTCGTCCTCCAGATCGTCCACGGACTGGGCCTTCCGCCCGGCCATCACGTCCTCGTACTGGGTGCGCATGTTCTCGATCTTGGCCAGCTCCAGGGTGCCGTACTTCTGGGCCTCTGTGAGGGCGCTGCCGGGAATGTTGGTGTGGACGTGGACCTTGAAGGCCGAGTCGTCCTCACCGATGACCAGGCTGTCGCCGATGCTGTCCAGATAGGCCCGCAGGCGGCCCAGGTTCACATTGGGGTCGTTCTTGCGGACGATGAACACGGTGTCGAAGGCAAAGGTGATCTCCTCGTCGGAGAAGACCTGGAAGTCCGCCTTCTCCTGGACCTCCGCGCCCTCCTCGGGGATCTCGGGCATGGGCTCGCCCCGCAGGGAAGCCAGCATTCCCTCCAGGATCACCAGGTAGCCCTTGCCGCCGGCGTCCACCACCCCGGCCTTCTTCAGCACCGGGTTCATGTCCGTGGTCTGGGCCAGCACATCGTAGCCCACCCGGATGGCCTCGGCCAGAATGAAGTCCACGTCGTTGTTCTCCTCGGCGGCCTCCACCGCCCGCTTGGCGGCCAGGCGGGAGACAGTGAGGACGGTGCCCTCGGCGGGCTTCATCACCGCGCCGTAGGCGGAGGCCACCCCCTCCTGCATGGCGGCGGCCAGCAGGGCGGCGTCGGCGGTCTCATGGCCCTTCAGCGCCTTGCTCAGCCCCCGGAAGAGGAGGGAGAGGATCACGCCGGAGTTGCCCCGGGCCCCCCGGAGGAGGGCGCTGGCGGTGGTGGAAGCGGCCTGGCCCAGATCATGGGTATCGCTCTTGCGCAGCTCGGTGGCGGCGGTGCCGATGGTCAGGCTCATGTTGGTGCCCGTGTCGCCGTCGGGGACGGGGAACACATTCAGGTCGTTGATCTTCTGCTTCTGCAGGGTGATAGCGGCGGCGCCGTGGAGTACCATGTGTTTGAACTGAATTCCGTCAATGGTCTGGATCATGGCATCATACCCCCTTGGAATTGCACACCACAGAGTCTACGCACACGTCCACGCTCTTGACGGGGATGCCGGTGTACTTGCTGACCTTATACTGGACCTCACTCATGATGGAGCGGCAGGCGGCGGTGATGTTGATGCCGTGCTCCACGATAATATGCAGGCGGATGGAGACGGTGTTGTCCTCGTTGTAGATAACCTGGACGCCCTTGCTCATGGCCTCCTTGCGCAGCAGATGGACCAGGCCGTCGGTCATGGACCGGAAGGCCATGCCCTTCACGCCGAAGCAGTTTGTGGCCGCGTTGCCGGTGATATTGGTGAACACCGCGTCGCTGATGCTGATCTCACCCTTCGTCGTCTGTAATTTTATCATGAAAAACATCCTTTCAGCAGAACTGGATTTTTACCGGTTGCGGGGTAGCGACATGCAGTCAGATTATTATATACCATTTTTTCCCGAATAACAAGCACAAAAATGGCGCCATCGCGGCAAAACCTGCGAATTTGTGTCCGGAACCCGCCCCGCCGCCCCCGCTCCCGAGCCTTCGGCAGCCCGGCCGCCGGCCGCCCGGGGTCCGGGCCGGCGAGGAAGCTTCTTGCGGGATGACCCGGAGTGTGGTACACTACAGGAAACAGAGAAGCGCGAGGGAGGTGCCGGTGATGCGGCGAGGATGGTTTTTGTGGGCTCTGGCCCTGCTGTGCATTTCCCTGGCGGCCTGCGGCCAGGGGACCCAGGCCGCTCAGACCGGGGGCGGGGCCTCCCTCCCTGCGGGAAATGGCGTTGGGACGGCGGACCCGCTCCCGGAGGAGGGTCCGGGGGAGACTGCCGAGGCCCCTGAGGAGAGCGCCGGGGATGAGGCGGAGCCCCTCTCCCTGGACACCCTAACCGTGGAGGCGGTGGTGGACTGGGAGACGGCAGAGCGGATGCTCACCTCTCTGGAGGACATGTCCCGGTGGCTGAAGGAGGCGCTGGGGGAGGAGAACTGCCTGGTGGAGGAGGTGGCGGTCACCGTCAACACCGCCGGGGGCTACACCGCCCAGGCCCTGGCCGCCGGCGGCGTGGACGTGGCCCTGCTCCCCGCTGTGGACTTCATCGCCTGGGAGGAGGACGCTCAGGCCCTTCTGGTCAGCGGCGAGAACCCCTGCGAGACAGTGGCGGCGGTGACCCTGAGCCGCCCGGAGCTGGACGACGCCTTCTGCCAGACCCTGGCGGCGGCTTTAACGGAGACGGAGGCCGGGGAGCAGTTCCTGACGGCCTGCCGCCCCGACGCCGTCTTTGCCTCCGCCAGTGAGGAGGCCCTCCAGGCGGTCCGGGACTACGCCGCGGACCTGGAGGCCCAGGAGCACGGAGGGGCCGCCTGATGGGAAAGGTCATCGGCATCGTCCTCCTGCTGCTGGCGGCGCTGCTCCTGGCCGCGCTGAACTTCTTCTTCAACTTCGCCCACCGCCGCCGGTGGCCGAAGCGGCAGAAGAAGCCGGTGCCTCCAGCCAATGAGGCGGAACGGCGCTTTCAGGACATGGTGGCGGAGGGCCGGGCCTGGGTGGAGGGCCACCCTGGGGAACGGGTCTCCGTCACCAGCTTTGACGGCCTCCGCCTCCGGGGGCTGTACTTCCCCGCCGACCGGCCCCGGGCCTGCGTACTGCTGTTCCACGGGTACCGGTCCACGGGCCTCCGGGACTTCGGCCTCCTGATCCCCTACTACCACGACAGCGGGTTCAGCGTCCTGGCGGTGGATCAGCGGGCCTGCGGCGAGAGCGAGGGGACCTATATCACCTTCGGCGTGAAGGAGCGGCAGGACGTCCTGGCCTGGGCCCGGTACATGGACGGGCGGCTGGGGGGCCAAGTCCCCCTGGTGCTGGAGGGCCTCTCCCTGGGGGCGGCCACGGTGATGATGGCGGCGGACCTGCCCCTGCCGGCCTCCGTCCGGGGGATCATCGCCGACTGCGGCTTCACCTCCCCCTGGGACATCATCGCCCACTGCGCCAGGCTGTGGTACCGCCTGCCGGCCTTCCCCCTGGTCCATCTCCTCTCCGCCTATACACGG